>JAJTHU010000304.1 GCA_021300055.1 Nitrosomonadaceae bacterium
ACGCTTTGAATTTCGATCAGCGCGCGCTTCACCGTGAACACGAGTTCTTTCGGCTCACCCCGACGCAATATCGTGAGTACCGCTTCGGTACCGACTTCGCCGCGCATGCGTTTAACGGCTTCGTTGAGGTTGAGGCCACGCAGGTTGGTTTCGTTCACTTTCAAGATGAAATCACCCGCCTTGATGCCCGCCTTGAATGCGGGGGTGTCATCGATCGGTGAGATGACCTTCACAAAACCATCTTCGCTGCCCACTTCAATACCCAAGCCACCGAAACGTCCTGAAGTCGCCGTCTGCATATCGCGGAATGCATCCGCATCAAGATACGCCGAGTGCGGATCGAGTCCGCTCAACATGCCGTTGATCGCCTCGCGGATGAGGCGCTTGTCGTCGACTTCTTCGACATAACCCGCCTTCACACGCCCGAACACCTCGGACAACGCGCGAACTTCTTCGATGGGCAAGTTCAAGAAAGCGGACTGCTTTTCAGCAACCGCAGAAAAGTGCAGCGACAACGACACACCCAGTACCGTACCGAGCCCGACAAGCCCGATGGCCTTCAACTTACCGCGCATGCTCGGCGCGCTTGACGCGCGCGCAACAGTGGTGGGGGAGCCAACACGAAGTTGCCCGATAGGAGTGCTCGCGGAATTTTGGCCACTTTGATCAGCGTCGTTCGCGGGTGTTGCTTTAGGTGTTTGCGGGTGTTCCAAAACTAATCCCTTCAGACCCAGAGGGTCATCCGCTGCAACTCTTGCAGCCTTCAAAAGCACTTTGGGGCAAGCCAATACAGTTCAACGCCCTACCCAACGCATCGGATCGAACGGTTTCCCGTCTTGTCTCAATTCAAAATATACACCCGATTCTTCGGCACCCCCGGTCGATCCGACAGACGCAATTGCCTCTCCGGCCGACACCCGGTCACCTACCTGTTTATCGAGCGTTTCGTTGTGTCCGTAAAGGCTCAAGTAACCGGCGCCATGGTCGATGATCAATAGATTTCCATACCCACGCAGCCAGTCGGCATAGACCACACGACCGTCCGCGACCGTGCGCACGGGCTGTCCTTCGGCAGCGCGGATGAACAGGCCCTTCCAAGTGGCACCGCCCTCTTCACGCGCGGCACCAAAACGCCCCGACAATTCCCCGCGAACAGGTAGCTTGAGCTTGCCGCGCAAACTGGCGAAGGCGCGTCCCGCCAAACCCGCATCGGCGACCTCTTCGACCGGCTGCCCGGCACGTCGCTCGCGTGGCGTTGGCAGCGGTTTGCGCCGCGCGTCTCCTGGAGTTGCGCTCGGGGGCTCACGTTTGCGAGCAAGTTCTTGCGCGATCCGCTCAATGAGCCGTGTCAGGCGATTTTCGTCGGCCTTCAGCTTGCCTACTTCGCGGCGGTTACGGTTGATGTCGACGCGGATGCGGTTGAGCGTCGATTGCCGATTCGCGCGCTCAGCCACCAGCGTGGCGCGCGCTTTTTTCTGCGCCTCCGCATTTGCGAGCAACGCGGCTTGCTTCTCGCGCACCTGCTCTTGCAATACCGCCAACTGCTCAACCTTAAGCTTGAGTCGCTCAATGACGCCTGCGCGCGCTTTCGCCACATAGCCCAAGTAGGCCAGTTGGCGCTCCACGGCCGACACATCTTCACCGCTCAACATGAGGCGTAGCGCATCCGTGTTGCCATGCATGTACTGCTGGCGAATCAGCTCATCGCGAAGCCGCGATTCACGGCCAATGCTAGCGCGCAGACTCACGATTTCCTTCTCTACGGCTTGCAGGTCCCGATTGAGTTGCGATTGGTCGCGCGCCAAGTTCAGCAGCGCACGGTTGTACTCGGAAATCGCGCGCTCGGTTGTGCGCAACTGGTCGGCAACTTCGTTGCGCGACTCTTCACTTTTGGCGAGCTCGCGGTTTAAACGCTCGATGCGCTCGCGCAAATCATCAAGCGCCGCTTTATTGGCGTCAGCGTAAACATCACCGACGCGCAGCGCGCATGCGAGTATCGCCAGACAAAACACCAGCATCCACGCGCGTTTCCGGGCAATTTCGCCCCGAAATGCCCGTGGAATGGAGAGTTTCACAGGACGATGCTAGGCCTTGGATTTACCCTGCGCGGCCACCGCTGCCGCCGCTGCAGCGATCTCAGCTTGATCGCCGAGGTAGTAGCTGCGAATGGGGCGCATCGTGTCGTCAAGCTCGTACACCAGCGGTACCGCCGTGGGGATATTGAGGTTAACGATGTCCGCGTCACTGACGCGATCGAGGTGCTTGATCAAGGCGCGCAGCGAATTGCCGTGTGCCGCGATCATCACGCGCTGACCGGCGCGAACACGCGGCGCGATTTCCATCTGCCAATACGGCACGACGCGCTCAACCGTGTCCTTGAGGCACTCGGTATCGGGCAACTCCTCAGGCAGGAGATGTTGATATCGCGAGTCGCGCGAAGGGTGCCCGCTGTCGCTCGGCGCCAGCGCGGGGGGCGGGGTATCGTAGCTGCGGCGCCAGACGAGCACTTGCTCGTCGCCAAATTTCTTCGCTGTTTCGGCCTTATTCAGCCCTTGCAAGGCACCGTAGTGACGCTCATTGAGCCGCCAGTGCTTGACCACCGGAATCCAGCGTCGATCGAGTGCCTCTTGAGCGATCCAGAGCGTACGAATGGCGCGTGTCAGCAGCGACGTGTAGGCGATGTCGAAGTCATACCCTTCGCGGCGAAGGGTCTCTCCCGCGCGGCGCGCCTCGCTGACACCCTTTTCGGTCAGGTCAACATCTACCCAGCCAGTAAAGCGGTTTTCCAAATTCCATTGCGATTCGCCATGACGCATCAAAACAAGCTTTTTCATCGGTGGGCACTCTATCCAAACGCATTTTTTGCCCAGCCCTAGCCTACAGAAGCGTGCTCAGCGGGGACTTGAATCCCCAAGGCACGCCTGCACCTAAGCTCAGACTTGGCACTCACAAACTTGCTAAAATAGCGAGTTTACGCGACGTCCTGCGCAGACTGTGTTGGTCGGGGCACGAATCGGCGGCGTCGCGACCAGCGTTTTGTAAGAATTCGGCGAATCGTCTAGCGACGGCGCCAATCGGACACGCGACGCAATGCAACACATGCGCAGCTTGCGTAGCCGAACCGACTCGCCACACTTCCCGACTCTCCAACTACTGCCTCACACGAGCGCCCTCGCGCAGAAAAGTAAGCCCAGCCTTCATGACGGAATTTCTCTCCCAGCCATCGAATCTCGCTCTGTTCTGCTTGTTTGTCGCCAGCGGCATCATGCTGATTTGGCCAACCATCGCCAAAGCCACCGGGGGCTCCAAGCACATTGGCACCATGGAAGCGACGCGCATCATGAATAGCGGCGACGCACTCGTGCTCGACATCCGCGACCCCGGCGAGTACAACGGCGGGCGCATTCCGCGCTCAAAGAACGTGCCATTGGCCGAGTTGGACAAACGCATCGATGACTTCAGCAAGTTCAAGGACAAGCCGGTGATCGTTACCTGCCGCAGCGACAGTCGCGCAGGTGCTGCCGCGCGCTTGCTCAAGGCGAAGGGCTTCGCCAACGTGTATCAACTTGCAGGGGGCTTTTCGGCTTGGCAGCAAGCCAGCCTGCCGGTGGAGCGGTAATCGCGATGGCACGCGTTCTCATGTACTCCACCGCGGTGTGCCCCTACTGTCAGATGGCCGAGCGCCTACTCACGGCAAAGGGCGTGAAGAACATCGAAAAAATTCGCATCGATCTGGATCCCGCCAAGCGCGACGAAATGATGACCCGCACGCAGCGCCGCACCGTGCCGCAAATCTACATCGGCGACACGCATGTCGGCGGCTTTGACGACCTTTCGGCGCTCGAAAAGGCCGGTGGCCTCGAGCCGTTGCTTAAAGCAAACTAGCCGCCCGGCGCCACGCCACAAATCCAATTACGCTTCAATTGACTCACCCGCCGCTTCAACCCTAGGAAAACTGAAATGACCGACGTCTCTGCAAACACCGCCCCAGCTGATGCTGATCAGCCTCTTTACAACATCGAGAAGATCTATGTGAAAGACCTTTCGGTCGAAGTGCCTAACGCACCGCAAATCTTCCTGGAGCGCGAAGCGCCGCAGGTTGACGTGCAACTGCACCATCAATCGAAGTCGGTTGACGATGGCATCTACCAAACCGAACTAACCATCACAGTCACCGCCAAGATCGGCGAGAAGACCATGTTCTTGGCGGAAGCCAACCAGGCCGGCATCTTCCAGATCCGTAACGTACCGAATCAAGATCTTGACCCGATCCTCGGCATCGGCAACCCGAACATCCTTTACCCATACGCTCGCGAAACCATCTCCGACGCGATCACCCGCGCAGGCTTCCCGCCAGTGCTGCTGAACCCGGTAAACTTTGAAGCGTTGTACCAAGCGCAAAAAGCGCAGGAAGCCAACGCCGCTGCACAACCTGCTGCGACCACCCACTAAGTTACCGATTCTTTTGGAGCCGTTCGATGGCTGAAGGTCAACCACAGCAAATCGTCTCGGGCCTCACAATAAACGCCGCCGCTCTCGTAGCGGCGTTTTTGTTAGTGATGCCACTGCAAGTCAGCGCCCAAGCGCCGGTGGTCGAGCGTCCTGTCCCGGCGTCACCCGGGGCTGCGCCAGCGGCAAGCGCTAGCCCGCGCCCCGCCACCGCGCCTGCCACTTTGGCTCCCGCCACGCCTGCCACGACTCCCGCAGCAAGCGCTGGTGTCGCGACTCCAGCGGTTGCTGCGCCAACAACCAGCGCTACGTCTGGGAGTGCACCACCCGCTCCGCCGACCAAGTCGTTTGTGAGTATCGGCGATCGACCGACCGTTCTCTACGATGCCCCCTCAAATCGTAGCAATCGCACCTTCATTGTGTTGCGCAATACGCCGCTTGAGGTCCTCGTGAAGCTCGACCGTTGGACCAAAGTTCGCGACGCCGACAACACGATTGGCTGGGTGGAAAATGGCGCGCTGGGCGACCGCCGCTATGTGCAAGTTTCTGCCGCGAGCGCGGAGGTTCGCGCGAATGCCGCCGCAAATGCGCCGGTGGTGTTCGAGGCACAACGCCAAGTATTGCTGGAGGTGACGGGAGCGGCAACCGAGGGTTGGATTCCCGTACGTCATCGTGATGGCCAGGCCGGTTTCGTTCGCACCACGCAGGTTCGGGGCGACTGATGCGTATCGCAGTGCTCGGCGCCGGCGCTTGGGGTACAGCGCTTGCCATCGCGTTTGCGCGCAAGCATCACGTCACGCTCTGGGGCCGCAACGCGGCGCTGATGCAAGAGACGGCAGCCTCCC
>JAJTHU010000332.1 GCA_021300055.1 Nitrosomonadaceae bacterium
CGCCGCGAGTACCGGGTTGAGCAGCGATAGCAAGATATAAACGATGCCAGTCGCCTTGTTGTACCAACCGGTAAGCGCAGCGATGAGCAACATTGCTGTGCATGAGGCTGCAAACCAGTAGAGACGTTTTTCAACGTGTGGCTGCGGGCGTTTGGCGTAGTGAAATGCGAATGCGGTCTGTAGCACAGTGAGCCAGCACATTGCAGGCACTGCGGCAGCCATCAACCATGGTGGCGTATCGCGAAGATAGTGATGGAACAGCCGCACCACTGCCACCGCCGTCATCAGTCCGAAAAGCAAGAACATGGTCTCGCTTCGCCGTCGCATCCACAGCCTGAGCGAGAAGATACACATGACCACGAGTACACCGGTGATGAGTTGCGGTGCCGTGGTCTGAATGAAATAGCGCAAGTTGAAAAGCGGACGCAGCGCGCTGCTATCGCCCAAGTAAACTTGGGATAGGCCGGCGCGAGGATAGCCATCGGGGTGCAGGCGAATCAACAATTCGTTTTCGCCCTCGCGTATCAGCGACGGTGGCACAAAGTGAAACTGTGCAAGGTTCCATGACTCTTCTGGTTGAGGGCCTAGTCGACCGCTGACGGCAAACGAAGAGCCGTTTAGAAAGACCTCCATGTTGTTGGTGATGCGCGTGATGTAGATCGCGCGCTGCCCAGTGCCACTGCCGGTATGTTGCGCGCCGCTGTGACGAAAACGAAAACGATACCAACCGAGTTTGCTGACCGCGCGGCCTTGTTGACGCCAGCTATCGGGTAGGTCAACGATTGACCACTTTGCGTCGGCGGGGGGCGGGGTCAATGCGTCGTGAACGACAAACTCGGCCTGCTCAAAAACAACATAAGCGCGTTTGTCATGTCCTGCGGGATTGCTGTCGGATGCCGCTGGCATTGCTCCGGCCGCCGCGGCCTGGGCACGAGCGGACGGTACCGTCCAGGCGAATCCAATACAAAGGGCGAGCAAGCACAAGGCAGCGATCGCGACGCGCGCGTCGACGCTGAAGGCGTTTGCGTTAGGAGATCGAACGGATGAGCCCCATACGGTGCGCTTCAAATACCGCCTCGCCACGCGAGTGCACCGCCAATTTTCGATAGATTTTCTTAACATGGCTCGTCACGGTATGCGGCGAAATCCCCATGAGTTTACCCATCTCGGGATAGTTGTACCCCTTTGAGGCGAGCACCAGAATTTCCCGCTCACGTTCTGAAAGGTTGATGCCGCTCTCTGGCACATCGGCCATCGCCGCAACCGATGCCTTGGGCTGGAAGCGCTTGAGCAAACGTCGCGCGATGATGGGCGAAATCGGTGAGCCACCGGCCATCAACTCGCGCAAGCTCGACAAGAAGCTGTCCTCACTGGCGTCCTTGAGCAGATAACCCGCTGCGCCCGCCTCAATAGAGGCCAGCACGTGCTCTTCATCGCCGAACACAGTCACCACCATGCACTCGCAGTTGGGCAGAGTTTGGCTGGCGTGACGAATGACTTCGATACCTGAGATGTCCGGCAGCCCGAGGTCGACGAGCAAGACATCGGGCTTACGTTGGGTCAGCATGGCCAAGCCTTCGGCACCCGTGCCGACGGAGGCGATAACTTCAAAGGTAGGGTCTTTGGCTAGGATGTTGCTGAACCGCTCGCGGAAAGCAGCATCATCTTCGACAATCAGGACGCGTGGCATGGGGTTGCGTCGTGGGAAACGGGAAACCATTGTACGTGCTTGGCGCGGTGCGCCCATACCCCGTTCGGGGTATCAAGCTTGGCGGCGGTCAGCCGAGACGCTATTTGAGACGGGGTCTCACGGCTGACACTGTTCCGCTTTGGCGCTTGCATGCGCCTCAGGTTCGTCAGGCACAAAACATGAAGCAGTTCATGTTTTGTGTCCAGCCTCACCCCTTCTTCATGGAATCAAAGAATTCCGCATTGTTCTTCGTCGCCTTAAGCTTGTCGATCAGGAACTCAGTTGCCTCGAGTTCATCCATCGCAAACATCATCTTGCGCAGCACCCATACGCGTTGCAAGATTTCTGGCTTGATCAACAGTTCTTCTTTACGCGTGCCGGAACGGTTAACGTTGAGTGCAGGGTAAACGCGTTTTTCTGCAGCACGGCGGTCGAGGTGCACTTCCATGTTGCCCGTGCCCTTGAATTCTTCGTAGATCACATCGTCCATGCGCGAACCGGTGTCGATCAGCGCCGTGGCGATGATAGTCAGCGAGCCGCCTTCTTCGATATTGCGCGCAGCGCCAAAGAAGCGCTTTGGGCGTTGCAACGCATTTGCGTCCACACCACCAGTAAGCACTTTGCCCGAGGCAGGTACCACCGTGTTGTAGGCGCGAGCGAGGCGGGTGATCGAGTCAAGCAGGATGACCACATCTTTCTTATGTTCCACAAGACGCTTGGCTTTTTCGATGACCATCTCGGCGACCTGCACGTGACGCGTGGCGGGTTCGTCGAAGGTTGACGATACAACTTCACCCTTAACGGTGCGCTGCATCTCTGTTACTTCTTCAGGACGTTCATCGATCAGCAAGACGATGAGCACAACTTCCGGATGATTGCTGGTGATGGCCTGCGCAATGTGCTGCAGCATCACCGTCTTACCGGATTTCGGCGAGGCGACCAGCAGGCCGCGTTGACCTTTGCCAATCGGCGCAATGAAGTCAATGATGCGTCCGGTCATGTTTTCGTCGGACTTGATGTCGCGCTCCAACGTGAACGGCTTGTTGGGGAACAGTGCGGTGAGGTTCTCGAACAGGATCTTGTTCTTGCCCGCTTCGGGTGGTTCGCCGTTGACCTTGTCGACCTTCACCAGCGCGAAGTAGCGCTCGCCTTCTTTGGGGGTACGGATTTCACCTTCGATGGTGTCGCCTGTGTGCAGATTGAAGCG
>JAJTHU010000373.1 GCA_021300055.1 Nitrosomonadaceae bacterium
CAACCTATACCTTAGTTTCAGTTACCGATGCTAATGCTTTAGCGGGAACGGGTAATTCGGGTTCAGCAACGATTTCTATTCTTCCCAATCAGCCCTATTATTTAGACGCGGATAACGATGGATTTGGTGCAGGTGCAGTGGTTTTCAATTCTTGTTTCCCGATTGCTGGTTATTCAACATTCAACACCGACTGTAATGATACTAACGTTTCCATTCGTCCAGGTGCGGTTGATGTATGTTACGACGGTATCGACAACGACTGTAATGGAAACATCGATAACTTAGGTTTACCAGGAGGTTGTACCCCCATTGTGAGTGTAATTCCTACTGCCACTTGTGGTACTGAAGTTGCCTTTGGAGGTATTGTTTACTCAAGTTTAGTATCGGGTGCACAAGGCTATCGCTACCGTGTGACGGAAGTGAACCCTGCGGATGATAGTGAAATTCCAGGTACCCAAGTAATTGTGGATATGGTATTGCGTAATTTATACTTACACAATTTATCTAACTACAAGTACAATGCGAAGTTTAAAGTTGAAGTAGCAGTACGTTTCAACAACGTATGGCAGCCGAACTACAGTGCTCCATGTTATTTGTTCACGCCTACTCCTACAAGTACCATGATAGGATGCGGTACGCAAATCACAGGAATCAATACGCAAATATTCAGCACATTGGTATCACGTAGTACAGGCTACCGTTACCGCGTTCAGCGATTGGATAGTTCGTTCCAACCGGTAGGTACTCCTCAGGAGATCGTATCAGGTATTCGTAATTTCAGATTTTCACAGGTCACCGACTTCCGTTACGATGCGAATTATGAAGTATCGTGTGCGGTTCGTAACACCGACGGTTCCTTCTTACCGTATGGACCAAGTTGTGTGATTCAAGCGCCGAAACATCCGGTATCAGAGTTACGTCCAACTCAGTGTAACGACTATGCGGTGGTAAGCTTCAGTGAAATGATTTATGCTACTACAGCTCAAGGCGCTTCTCAATACCGTTTCCGTTTATTCAATGGTCCTTTTGATATACAGCTTGATCGTCCTTTAGCGGTATTCCGTTTGAGTGATTTTGCAGGTTTTGGATTGCAATCAGGAGTAACGTACTCAGTACAAGTAGCCGTTCGTATGCCTAATCAGCCTGATTTTGGGCCGTATAGTAAAACGTGTACTATCATCATACCACCGACAGCACGTGCAATTGAAGATACTTCGGTAACAGCGGTTGCTTTCGATGCACAGGTATATCCAAACCCATTTGCAGCGCAGTTCTACTTCAAAGTAACTACCGCGAGCCAAGCGTCGTTCACCATCCAAGTGTATGACATGATGGGTCGTGCGATCGAAACACGTACGGTTAACGCCGACGCTATCGAGACTGCCGAAGTAGGAGCTAATTATCCTGCGGGTGTGTACAATGTGATTTTAACGCAAGGAACTAACGTGAAAACACTACGTGTGGTGAAACGTTAATGCCAAGCGATTGCATTCATAAATTAGGCCGCTCTTAGAGCGGCCTTTTTTTATTGCTATGTTTTTGTTGTAAGCACCATAATGAGAAGTAAGGACACAAAAAAAGGAGCTGTTTACGAAAACAACTCCTTTTTATAATTTGTATTATGCTTTATGCTTTTTGTTTATTTCCTTTTAAAAGGTAGTATCCGTATACTAAAGAGATAAAAGTTAAAACATACAATTTTGTATCAATAGGGGCAGGTGCAGGGTCACCACCCTCCAATCCTCCACCGTCTTCATCATCCCCGGGCCCTTGGGCAAAGGTGGTCATAGTGTTGAATAAGACTATGCCTAAAACGGTTAAATAAACTAACTTGTTTTTCATCTTTTCAGATTTTGATGGCACAAAGATAGAATCATTTTTTAATAAAAACTTAAAATCATTAAAATAATCGTTTAAATTGGACTAAGAAACGATTAAAGTAATCCTTTACTTATTCTGATTCTGATGTAAAAAATAATTTCACACTAGGATATTTACTTTGCGTCATTTGTATGGTAAAATCAGAATCGGCCAAAAACACTAACTGTCCGTATTTGTCATGGGCTAAAAACTTTTGTTTGATGCGCTTGAACTCGGCAAATTCCTCGTTTTTAGGATCCTCAGGTTTTACCCAACATGCTTTATGAACGGGAAAATTCTCGTAGGAACATTTAGCGCCGTATTCATGTTCTAATCGGTATTGAATTACCTCATATTGTAAAGCACCTACCGTTCCAATGACTTTACGGTTGTTCATTTCCAAGGTAAACAACTGTGCTACCCCTTCATCCATTAATTGATCAATGCCTTTTTCCAATTGTTTTGCTTTCATGGGGTCGGCATTGTTGATGTATCGAAAATGCTCGGGTGAAAAACTTGGAATTCCCTTAAAATTCATTATTTCACCTTCGGTCAGGGTATCGCCAATTTTGAAATTTCCAGTATCATGTAAACCCACAATATCTCCTGGATAAGAGATGTCTACAATTTCCTTTCGCTCGGCAAAAAAGGCATTGGGACTCGAAAATTTTAACGTCTTTTGTAAGCGAACATGGGTGTACGGTTTGTTGCGTTCAAACGTACCCGATACAATTTTTACAAACGCCAAACGGTCGCGGTGCTTCGGGTCCATATTCGCATGGATTTTAAATACAAACCCCGATAACTTTTCTTCCTCAGGCTTCACCAAGCGGGTGTCGGAATCTTTGGGACGTGGACTTGGTGCGATTTCAATAAAACAATCCAAAAGTTCACGTACTCCAAAATTATTTAATGCCGATCCAAAGAAAACGGGTTGTAAATTCCCTTCGAGATAGGCTTCTCGATCGAATTCGGGGTAGACTTCTTGAATCAGCTCTAGTTCGTCTCGTAATTTGGCCGCCGCCTTTTCCCCAACCACTTGATCAAGTTCGTTGCTTTTTAAATCCTTTATTTCAACAACATCTTCAATGTTTTTTCTGCTATCACCACTAAAGAGATTGATATTCTTTTCCCATACATTATAAATCCCTTGGAAATCATAGCCCATCCCGATAGGAAAACTCATTGGCGTCACCTGAAGTCCGAGTTTTTTTTCCACTTCATCCATTAAATCAAAGGCATCTTTACCCTCACGATCCAATTTATTGATAAAGACTAAAATCGGAATCTTGCGCATACGGCATACTGAAACCAATTTTTCCGTTTGTTCCTCAACCCCTTTTGCCACGTCAATTACGACAATAACACTGTCAACGGCCGTAAGCGTTCGATAGGTATCCTCAGCAAAATCTTTGTGTCCAGGAGTGTCTAGGATATTGATTTTTTTATCCTTATAATTAAAAGCTAGTACGGATGTCGCTACCGAAATTCCTCTTTGGCGCTCAATTTCCATGAAGTCACTAGTGGCTCCTTTTTTTATTTTATTACTTTTTACCGCACCCGCCTCTTGAATGGCTCCTCCAAAAAGTAAAAGTTTTTCAGTGAGGGTTGTTTTCCCAGCATCAGGGTGAGAAATAATCCCAAAAGTGCGTCTCCGTGCGATTTCTTGTGTAAAATTCATAGCTTCAAAATTGGGTGCAAAAATAGTGTTTCTTTGCCAAAACCTTATGCAAACCTGGCGGAAAAACAACCTTGAATTGGTGTTAATAAATTTTTGTTAATAGTCGGTTACAACCTTGTGTAATAGTGCTGTTTTGTTACTTTTGTTGATTCATATTTACGCTCTTAAGCGCTTACGAAAAAATAATAATTTCTATGATGCGAATGAAAATAAGCTCTTTACTATTGGTGTTTTTTACCGTTTTGTCGGTACATTCTCAGCAACAAAATACAGCCAAAGAAGTTCTTTTTACCATTAATGACCAACCCTATTACACCGACGAATTTATTCGTGTATACCGCAAGAATTTAGATTTGGTAAAAGA
>JAJTHU010000221.1 GCA_021300055.1 Nitrosomonadaceae bacterium
GGATCAACTATCGCGCCCGACCGGCGTTATGGCGCGAGCGCCACCCACCATTCGTTTCGGCGATTCCACGGCAGGGTGAACGGGTCGTCATAGAAAGCCATGACCGGCACGCCGACTGTTTTGAGCTGTCGAGAGGCGATGAACGCCTCGAGCTCAGCGCGGTGCTTATCCAGATTGGACTGTGTCGAAAACCCGCTGAAGCGAATCGCGACGCGCTTTTCGGGCGGCGCCATGCGGAAACGAATCCGATCCGTTTCAGGCTTCGGCAGCGTTTCGAGCGTGTACTTCGAGGGCATGATGAACGCAAACGTCCAGCGCTGCTCCCCCGCAGCATCGCTGGCTGCGGACGGCACCTGCGTTACCGGAGAGGTCATTGCAACCTGCTCACCGCGCGGCGCGGCGCTGCGTTCAACTTGCGTCACCGGCGAGGTCATCGCAATCTGTTCCCCGCTCTTGCTCGACGAACGGTCAACTTGGATCACAGGCGAAGTCATCGCGATGCTTTGCTGGCCGCGATTACCGCCGAAGATATAGCGCGCCAGAATGCGGAAGCCATCGCGTGCCGCCTGGCCGCGATCACCCGTGACATCCACCTCGGCCATGAGCATCGGCGCGTATTCACGAATCTCGATATTGCCGACCTGCTCCAATACCTTGTGACGTGGTTGCTCGTACTTGTCGCTCGGCAGTTCGCGGTCGTTCGCCATAAGCGGCATGCTGACACAACACGCGAGGATGACGCTAACTAGCTGGCGCGAGCGGCCGCCGGAGGAGGGGCTTGCAGAGACGAAAGCACGGGGGAACATAAGCACCTAACTCAGGGATTAAACGGGCCTCAACAAGGCAGGAAGGAGCCCAAGCAGATGCAATTTGGGCTTTTGAGTTGCTTAGTATGACGGTCAGCGGGCGCGCAAAGTTCAGTTGCCGTCACGGCTGAGCAAAGAGGTGGCGCCGGGGCCAGCCGTGAGGACTACAATCACGATATGTCACTGAGCCTTCCCAGCGAAGACACCACCGAGGACAGCGCCGAAAAGATCGCCGCACGTGCGCGCGCGGCGACGCGCTCGGTGGCTGTGAGCGCCGTCGTCAATGTCGCCTTGGCTTCCTTGCAAATTGTGGCTGGCATCCTCACTCGTTCGCAGAGCTTGATCGCCGACGGCCTGCATTCGCTCGCCGATTTAGTTGGAGATGTCGTGGTGATGTTTGCCAGCCGCGCCAGTCGCAAAGCCGCTGACACCGATCACCCATACGGGCACCAGCGTTTTGAGAACGCGGCTTCGCTTGCACTCGGTGGGCTACTGCTCGCCGTTGGGATTGGCATGATGTTGAGCGCGGTCGGCAAGATCAACGCCCACGAATCGCTGCCACCCGTGCACCCCGCTGCCCTCTGGGTGGCGCTTGGCACGCTCGTGGCCAAAGAGTTGCTGTTTCGCTACATGCTGCGCGTTGCACAATCGGTTAAGTCCAGCATGCTCGTCGCTAACGCTTGGCACGCGCGCTCAGATGCCGCGTCCTCTTTGGTGGTTGCCATTGGCATCGGCGGCAGCTTGATGGGTTATCCAATGCTCGACCCGATCGCCGCGCTCATCGTCGGTGGCCTCATCACCAAAATGGGTTGGGGCTTTGGTTGGGACGCGCTACACGACCTCATGGATCGGGCCGCCGATGACGCCGAGGTCGCCGCCATTCGCGAAACCATACTGGCCACACCTGGCGTGCGCGGCGTTCATGACGTACACACGCGCAAAATGGGCGACATGATCATCGTCGATGCCCATCTTGAAATAGACGCAGAGCTCACCGTTGAGGCCGGTCACACCATCGCGGTGGAGGCGCGCGATCGCGTGTTGAAGCGACACCGCGTACTGAATCTGATGACCCATATTGACCCCTGGAAGCGACCGGATCGCGATCATTCGCCGACATGAGAGTCGCGCGACTGCGAGGCCGCGCGCGGCTTCGACGCAGGACGGAACGTTAAGAACGAACTTCTCCATGCTCGCCACGTTCAGTGCGGCAAGCTGCGAGTGGGCGACGCGGGCTTAGCCGGCTCCAATGAGGCCAGTCACGCCCTTGAGGACATGCAACAAAGGCGCACAGCGACGTTGCGAAATGCGAATTGTCGGTAAGGAAATAGAGGTCGGGCTAGACTGTCCTTTCTGAATTGCCGACACTGAACTCGATGTTCGAAGCGAACGCGGCGAAGCTACTCCATGCATCGCCGCGTTTGCAGGTTACCTGATGCTGGATTCTCTGAGTCACCGATATGCCCTTGCTTGACGCCCTCCCGAGTCTCGCAACGCTCTATGCAATTGGTTTTGTTGCAGTTCTGGCGCACGAGTATGGCCACGCCTATGCCGCGGCCCGATTTGGCGGCCGGGTCGAGAGTTTGAATATCGGTTTTGGGCCAGCATTATTCTCATGCGCCATCTCAGCAGGTAGGTTGAGCACGAGGGTTTACATCCGCCTCCTCTTAATCGGAGGCTACGTCGCCATTGACGAAAAATCCGTGGCGGCGCTGCCTCGTACGAAACGCATAGTAATTTCGCTGGGCGGAGTGCTCATGAATGCGGCTATGGCAATTCTTGCGTTCGCGTGGCTTAGCTACTATCCCAAGGCAGTCGAACCACTACAGCACGTGGTCCAGGCGCTCCCCGCGAAATACACCGGAGGCAAAGCGTTGTTGCCGGACGGCGAACAGTACATTCTCCGGTCGCTGAAGCAGAGCGAGGCCAAAACCGAGTGGGAATTTGAGCCTCTCACCCTCTCGTCCCAAGACTCGAAAGTGATGGTTTTGCCGAAGGCTTGCGGAGGAGACTGCGATAGCTTGTTACGGCGCGATTTGGGTATCGAACTCAGCCAGGCGTTTCGCGGCGAGCCAGACTCCGGGTCGGGCAAAACTGGGTTCGTCGTGCTTTCCCTGAACGGGAATCGCTTTGGGAACAGATACGCGTTTCATGATTTCCTAAGCGCTGCTGCTCGAGACAACACCGTGCTGTCTGTAGAAGCAATATGTGGGAATCATTTTTGCAACGGGAGCTATGGCGCCCGTGAGTTACTGGCTTACCGATGGCACTCCACACCTGTGCGCGACCATCAGGTTGTATCTGGGGGACGTGACACAGCGAAATTTAGGTCTGTATCCGTGGCGATCTAGCCGCTATTTTTTTGGCAACCCATCCCAACGAATTGAGGATGGTCGGCCAGCTCATTGTGGGATGCGATTCATCGTCCGGCATCGGCACACGCGCGGCAACCACGCTTTACCTGAGTTTGGAATTGCCGCGGTCGTAGGCACGGCAAAGCGTGAGCTTTGCCCGACAAGCATCTCTGCGTCGGCAAACTAGTCAGCGTTGCGAAATTGCTCGGGCCCCATCTCGAGTGCGAATTTTTTGCAATCGCATGCATCGCGCATCCCGCTAGTTGCACGATCAAGGGCGAGAACAGCCACGGGCTTTCTATAAGCGTGATCGGCGAGGCCGCGCCGACTCATCTTTGGATCATTCGCCAATGCCGAAGTTGGCGTATCAGCCGCCCCTGCAACTTCCACCACACTAACCATGTACGCCTTCCTCGCGAGAGTGGCGGCCA
>JAJTHU010000363.1 GCA_021300055.1 Nitrosomonadaceae bacterium
CGCAACGCGCTTGCCCGCACTGAGCAGCGTGTCGATCTCCGCTGCGAGCCCATCGCTTGGCATCAACTGTAGAGGCGTGCGCGGCGCGTAGTGCGCAGCCAGATCGCCAGAGACGCGCGGCGTATTGCTGGTGCCCGCCAGCGCATCGCGCGTGCGCGGCGCGACGCCGAGTACGCGCGTGAGATCGTCGAAGCTGATTGCCCCGGGGCGCAGAAGTTTTGGGGTGGGCGAAGATAGATCGATGATGGTCGATTCAATTCCAACTTCGCAGGGGCCGCCATCGAGAAGCGTAATGCTGCGCTTTCCGGTGCTCGCGCCGGGCTTGACCACCTGCGCGCCAAATTCAGCCACGACATGAGCCGCGGTTGTCGGAGAGACATGCCCAAAGCGATTCGCGCTCGGCGCGGCAACGATGCCGCTACCGATATTCGCAAATTCGTGCAGCAGCGCCTGCGCCACAGGGTGCGCTGGACAGCGCAAGCCCACGGTGTTTTGACCGCCCGTCACCATGTCGGGAATCGCGTCGGTTTTCTTGAGAATGAGGGTCAGCGGGCCAGGCCAAAACGCGTCGATGAGTTGCTGTGCGCTCGACGGCATGCGCTTGGCCCAGCGCTTCAAGTCGTCGCCCTTGGCGACATGGACGATGAGCGGGTGATCGGCCGGGCGGCCCTTGGTGGTGAAGATGCGCTTGACCGCCGCCTCATTGGTGGCGTCTGCCGCCAGACCATAGACAGTCTCGGTCGGCATGGCGACAAGCTCGCCTCGCGCGAGCGCTTCGGCGGCTTCGTGGATTAATTTTTTGGCGACGACGGTTCCCATCGCACGTATTTTGCCTGTACCGGCACCCACGCCCGTAAAATGGATGCATGACTTCGCAACACAACCCTTGGCGGATGTCGGTCGCGCCGATGATGGACTGGACAGATCGCCACTGTCGTTATTTCCATCGCTTGCTCACCAAACACACGCGGCTTTACACCGAAATGGTGACAACCGGCGCGCTGATCCACGGTGATCGGCCGCGCCATCTCGATTTCAACGCGGAAGAACATCCCGTCGCGTTGCAGCTTGGCGGCAGCGAGCCTGCCGACCTCGCGACTTGCGCGAAGCTCGGTGAAGACTGGGGCTACGACGAAATCAACCTCAACTGCGGGTGCCCATCAGAGCGTGTGCAGCGCGGCAGCTTTGGCGCGTGCTTGATGGCAGAGCCGAAGTTGGTCGCCGACTGCGTGAAAGCGATGGTCGATGCCGTGAGCGTGCCGGTGACGGTGAAGCACCGCATCGGTATCGATAAGCACGAGGACTACGCATTCGTACGCGACTTTGTCGGCACCGTGGCTGAGGGCGGGGCTTCGGTGTTCATCGTGCATGCGCGCAACGCTATCTTGAAGGGCCTGAGCCCCAAAGAGAACCGCGAAATTCCACCCCTCAAGTACGACGTGGTCTATCAACTCAAGCGCGACTTTCCGCAGCTCACGATGGTGCTCAACGGCGGCGTCACCACCACCGCCGAGGTACACGCTCACTTAGCGCATGTTGACGGTGTCATGCTCGGGCGCGAGGCGTATCACAACCCCTATTGGCTCACCACGTGGGACCATGCTTTCTTCGGCGAAGCGCCGTGGTTTTGCGAGCGCGATGAAATCGAGGCGCGCATGGAGGCCTACATCGCCAAGCGCCAAGCAGCCGATAGCGGATTTCACGCGCACAACGTGCGCCGCCACATGGTCGGGCTGCACAAGGGCTTACCCGGTGCGCGCGCATGGCGCCGCAAAATTACGGGCAACACTATTGAGCGTGTGGCGCAAACGTTGGCACTCACAGAAGGATAGACACGAATGTCGGGGAAGCACGTCGCGATTTTCCGGTTTTCGCCTGGTGAAGGTGCAGGCTACTTCCAGACCTACCTCGACCAACACAAAATCAGCTGGCAGCTCTTCCAACTCGACCGCGGCGACCCGGTGCCGATTGAGCTTGAACAGTTCTCGGGCTTTGTGTTCATGGGTGGGCCGATGAGCGTTAACGATCCGCTGCCTTGGATTCCGCCGATCCTCGATCTCATCCGTCATGCGGTCGCGCACGGCCAGCCTTGTTTAGGGCATTGCCTCGGCGGACAGTTGATCTCGAAGGCGCTCGGCGGCGTCGTCACCAAAAACCCCGTTAAGGAAATCGGCTGGAATCCGGTTCGCGTGGAGGACAACGCCGAGGCGCGACGATGGCTTGGCGATGAATTGGTCGATCGACGCGACTTCACCACCTTCCAGTGGCACGGAGAGACGTTTACGATCCCGCCCGGTGCAACGCGCATCCTGACCGGTGACGTGTGCCGGAATCAAGCGTACGTGATCGGTAACTCGCTTGGCATGCAGTGCCACGTTGAAATGACGCCGCAAATGATTCAAACCTGGTGTCGTGATTGGGCGTCTGAACATGTTGACCCGAATCTGCCGTCGATTGAGACACCGGAAGAAATGATGGCGGAGATGCACGCCAATTTGGCCCAGCTCAACGCGGTAGCTGATCGGCTGTATGGCACGTGGTGCGAGGGCTTGCAGCGCTAGATGGATGTGGTCGCAGTGTAAGGATTGGGTTCCTAGCCGGACTAACGTAGCATCTGCGGGGTCGTCGGCACCGGCATGACTTCCGGCAGATAACGAGCCAAACAATTTGAGGGCAGCATGCACCAAACCTTGCACCTGATGCGTTCGCGTAACTTTCCGGCGATTACCCGGCATGCGCTCACGACGTTACAAGTCAACATGGGCTACAAGTGCAACCAAGCGTGTTTGCACTGTCACGTGAATGCCAGCCCAGACCGCAAGGAAATGATGTCGGGCAAGACGGTTGACGAAGTTATTCTCTTCCTCCGCGCGGCCAAGATTGCCACGCTAGACCTTACCGGCGGTGCGCCGGAGCTCAACGATCACGTTCGGCATTTGGTTGCGTCGGCACGTGCGCTTGGGATTCGCGTTATTGATCGCTGCAACCTCACCATCCTGGAAGAGCCGGGGCAAGAAACGCTCGCGGCGTTCCTTGCGGAGCAGCGCGTCGAAGTCACCGCGTCGCTGCCCTGCTACAGCCAATCAAACGTAGACAAGCAGCGCGGCGAGGGCGTGTTTGAAGCGTCCATTGCTGGGTTGCGACGTCTCAATGCGCTTGGCTACGGCAAACCAGGTTCAGGGCTTACGCTAAACCTCGTGTACAACCCGCAGGGGCCAAAGCTGCCTCCGCCACAGCAAGCGCTTGAGGCTGACTACCACCGCTTGCTCGAATCAAACTTTGGCATTGTGTTCAATCAGCTCTTCACGATTACCAACATGCCGATCCAGCGCTTTGGCTCGACGCTGATTTCTAAGGGCGAGTTCGAGCCGTACATGGATTTGCTGGTCGCAAATTTCCAAGCGCACAACCTTGAAAGCGTGATGTGTCGCTCACTGATCTCCGTCGACCACGAGGGACACGTGTACGACTGCGACTTCAACCAGATGCTGGGCTTGCCGCTCACCTATGGCACGCAGACCAAGACGCACATTCGTGATCTGATGTCCGCCGACTTGCTCGGAAACCCGATTGTCGTACGCGACCACTGCTATGGTTGTACGGCAGGACAAGGGTCCTCGTGTGGCGGTGCGCTGGATGACAGCAACGCCGCGGATCGCACACCGGC
>JAJTHU010000264.1 GCA_021300055.1 Nitrosomonadaceae bacterium
TGCGCGGCATGCGCACCATGTCGGTCCGCATGCAGCAGCAATCCGCGTCCGCACTGCGAATCGCGGAGTGGTTGCAGTCGCGTCCCGAAGTCGAAGTGGTCAATCATCCTGCGTTGCCGTCGCATCCGCAACACGCGTTGTGGATGCGCGACTTCAAGGGCGCTTCCGGCGTGTTCTCATTTTCGTTGCGGTCGGTGACGCAAACACAGCTCGCTGCGTTCATTGATCATTTGCAGTACTTTGGTTTGGGCTACTCGTGGGGCGGGTTCGAATCGCTGGTGATGGCGTCGTACCCAACGCGAACCGTCAAGCCTTGGCAGGGCGGTCAGTTGGTGAGACTATCGATCGGCCTTGAAGACGTTGAAGATTTGATTGCAGACTTAGAAGCAGGGTTTGTCAGACTAAATGGGAGATAGCGTGAGTAGAACAATCGCGGCAGAGTTGGTCAGTCATGGGGGTTGGGGCAGCGCACCAGCGCGCCAACTGCGCGCAGCATTCTGGGTATTGCTTTGTGTCTTCTTGTGGGTTGCGCACACCACGCACGCACAAGCACCCGCAGCGCCAGCGGAGCCAGAGTTCAACGTCCGTGAGCACTACACCAAGTACGAGTACCGCATTCCGATGCGCGATGGCAAAAGGTTGTTCACCGCCGTTTACGTGCCGAAGGATCAATCCAAGCCTTATCCTTTCTTGATGCAACGCACGCCGTATACGGTGGGGCCTTATGGTGTTGACGAATATCCGCGCCGCTTAGGCCCTGCCGTCGAGTTGATGCGCTCCGGCTACATCTTCGTGAATCAGGATGTGCGCGGCCGTTATATGTCTGAGGGTGTGTTCATCGAGATGACACCGCACAAGGCTACAAAAGGGCCGCGCGATGTCGACGAGAGCACCGACATGTACGATACGGTCGAGTGGTTGCTGAAGAATGTGCCCAATAACAACGGCCGCGTCGGCATCTGGGGCAATTCTTACCCCGGCTTCTTTACCTCGGCGTCGATCATCGACGGACATCCTGCGATCAAGGCCGCGTCACCGATGGCGCCTGTCACCGATCTTTACATGGGGGACGACAGCTATCACAACGGTGCCTTTTATCTCGCCGCAAATTTCGGCTTCTATGCTTTCTTTAAGCGCCAAGATACGCCAACGCTGCCTCCAAAGAACCCACAACGGTTTGAGTTCGGCACAGAGGACGGCTACCAGTTTTATCTGAATGCAGGCACGCTTGCCGACATCATTAAGCTTGCCGCCACAGATCCAAAGTCGTTGTTTCCTGATCAAGCCAAGAATGATACGTACAACGACTACTGGCAATCGCGCGACATTTCGCGTCACCTGAAGAACGTGAAAGCGGCTGTGTTGACGGTGGGCGGGTGGTACGACGCGGAAGACCCGATGGGCCCACTCAAGACCTACCGGTCGATTGCCAAACTCAGCCCCGCCAATACCATCAACGGTTTGGTGATGGGGCCGTGGTCACACGGTGGCTGGTTGCGCTACGACGGGCAGAAGTTGGGTCACATCGATTTCGGCGCCAAGACCGTCGAGCACTTCCGCAAGAACGTACTCGTGCCGTTTTTCGAAAAGCACTTGAAGGAAAAAGACGCCAAGCTCGCTGCAGTGCATATGTTTGAAACCGGTACCAATGTGTGGCGCCAATATCCTGCATGGCCGCCTGCGAATGCGCAGCCGCGCACCTTGCATCTGCGTGCAGGTGGAAAGTTGGCGTGGTCTGCCGAGCCAGCGAAGGGCTTTGATGAATATGTAAGCGATCCTGCCAAGCCTGTCCCATACACCCCTGCCATCAGCATCAACGTGCCGCAAGAATACATGGTGGGTGACCAGCGATTCGTCGCGTCGCGCCCGGACGTGCTCGTTTATCAGAGCGACGTGTTGGAAGAAGACGTTACGATTGCGGGGCCGATCTCACCGCGTTTGTTCGTCTCGACCAGCGGCACCGATAGCGACTTCGTGGTCAAACTTATCGACGTGTGGCCCGCTGAACTCAACGCCGATAATGCGGGTGTCGGCGCCGCGCAATCTGCGCCGCCGCGCGACGTACCGGTGCCGCGCATGGTGATGGCGGGATACCAGCAGTTGGTTCGTGGCGAGCCGTTCCGTGCCAAGTTTCGCAAGAGCTTCGTAACACCGACGCCGATGACGCCAAACAAGGTTGAGAAGATCGAGTTCGAAATGCCCGACCTGCTGCATACCTTCCGACGCGGGCATCGCATCATGGTGCAGATTCAGTCGTCGTGGTTCCCGCTGATCGACCGTAACCCGCAAACCTTCGTGCGTATCCCCGAAGCCAAAGCCAGCGACTACGTCAAAGCGACGCAACGAGTCTATCGAGGCGGCGAAGAGGCTTCGTCGATCGGATTGCTGGTGGTGCCCGGCCCGAGCAAATGAACTAAGCGGGTGGGCTCGCGCTGTTAGCGATGCTTGCCCGCACCGGTTTGTGCGCGGCCCAAGCGGTCGTTGATGGCGTCCCACTCGGGCGTTTGCGGCGGCGACTCGACGAGAATCATAGCCGTTCCGGCTGCGTCGAGCGTGCGCAAGCTTGCGTAGAGATCGCGTGCGTAGTCGTCGGCATTGCCCGGGGCTTGCACCCACACGAGTGGCCGGGCGGCGCGAATACCCACCCCCACGGGTGAGGGGCGCGCGCGCGGCTTGGCGGAGAACGCCAACACCGCA
>JAJTHU010000207.1 GCA_021300055.1 Nitrosomonadaceae bacterium
AAAGCGTGAGGGTTTCAAACTGCAAGAAGTCACCGAAGCCCGCATTTGCCACCTCAGTCGCGGGCACATTAAGCACCAAGTTTTCGATGCGGATGCCCCACTGCCCCACGCGGTAGATGCCCGGCTCGATCGAGGTAATCATGCCCTCTTCCATCGCCGTGTGCGGGTCAGGCATCGATTGGCTGATCGACTGCGGACCCTCGTGCACGTTCATGAAAAAACCCACGCCGTGCCCGGTGCCGTGGCCGTAATCGATGCCTGCCGACCAAATGGGTGCGCGCGCAAGCGCGTCTAGGTACGGAGACTTGGTGCCTTTTGGGAAACGCGCCATCGACAAGCCAATCGTACCCTTCAACACCAGCGTGTAATCGCGACGCTGTGCGTCGGTGATCTTGCCCACCGGCCAAACACGCGTGATGTCGGTCGTGCCACCGAGATACTGCCCGCCTGAGTCGATCAGCAACAAGCCGTCGCCGGAGATGACCGCAGCCGTTGCAGGCTCTGCACGGTAATGCGGTAGCGCGCCGTTGGCGTTAAATCCGGCGATGGTCGCAAAGCTGCGCGTCACAAAGCCAGGGCGCTTCATGCGCTCAGCGGTGAGCTTTTCGTCGATGGTGATCTCAGTGATGTGTTCGCGACCCTGCGCCGACTCAAACCAGGCGTAGAACGCGCACATGGCCGCGCCGTCATGCTCCATGGTCTCGCGCACAAACTGTGCTTCGGCCGGAAGCTTGCGCGACTTGGCGAACGTGGTTGGATTGACCGCCTCAACCGTGCGCGTTTCTTTACCCAGCGATTGCACCGTGCCAAAGGTGACGCGGCGAGGATCGATCAACACGTTACCGCTGAGCTGTCCGAGCGCAGCCGCAAAGCTTGGATAGGGCAATACCTCAACGCCATCTGCGCGCAAGGTCGCGGCAAGCGCCGCGCCAACCTTGCCGTCCGCAACAAACAACTGCGCCGAGCCGACGCCGATGATGGCGTGCGCGACAAACACTGGGTTAAAGCTCACGTCGCTGCCGCGAAGGTTAAGCAGGTACGCAATGTCGTCGAGCGTCGAAATCACGTGCCACTGCGCACCAGCCTTGCGCATCGCGTCGCGCGTTGCAGCGAGCTTTTGTGCGCGGCTCAACACCGCATGCGGCGCGGTGTAATCCGTGACCGCCGCTTGTGGCAGGCTGGGGCGCTCTGGCCATGCCGCGTCGAACACATCCGTGTCGGTGCGCAGTGTCACGCCCTTAGCGGTGAGTGCACTTGCAAGCAAGCGCTGAGCGCTCAAGCTCAAGACCGCGCCATCAACCGCGACGGTGCCACCGGTCGCGACGTTCTCCGCGAGCCAATCAACGTGCTCCATGCTGGCGCCGGAGCGTATTTTGAAAAGCGTAATGCCCGTGCCCTGCAACTCGTGTTCGGCTTGCACCCAATACCGTGAGTCCGCGAACAAGACCGCGCGATCCGCCAACACCGCCAGCGAACCCATCGAGCCCGTGAAGTTGGATAGCCACTCGCGTCCTTTCCAGCGCTCGGGCAGATAATCCGAGAGGTGCGGGTCCCTTGATGGGTCAAACAGCGCGCGGATCCCACGTGTGTTCATTACTTGGCGCACGGCAGCCAAACGTGCGGCAATGACGGGAGAGTGCGTTACTGGAGTATCCATAGCGGGAATGTCGGCTGGCAGCCGGTAGCCAATAGAGAGAGACAGACATTTTACGTGCGATGCGAGGAATGCGGCTGGCGCGCGGACGAATCGCTTCGGTCACGAGGAGTTGCGTTGCTAAACTCGTCTCAAATTCACGATCACCATTCGGCGTCTATGTCTCCCCTTCGGTATCCACCCCACACAGCTCTCAACCCGATGCGACTCATGGTCGCAGCGATGGTCATCGCTACGTTGTCGGCCTGCAGCATCGTTGACCCGCATCGCCTCACCACGCGCACCACACCAGCCGTTGTTATCCCTGATACGCCGGTGCCCATCCCGAACACCAACTGGAAGCGCGACGCTATCGATTTCGTGTGGACGACTGTCAACGAGCGTTATTACGATGCCAAGTTTCACGGCGTCGATTGGGCCGCCGTGCGCACCAAGTACGAACCGCAGCTACTCGCCACGACTGACGACGATGCATTTTGGGATTTGCTCGACAAAATGACGGGCGAACTCAAGGATTCACACACGCGCGTGCATTCACCCAAGTGGGTTGAGCAACAACGCAATCGCCAATCGCATGGCCTGGGCGTCGGCTTGGCCGAGCTGGACGGCGCGCTCACCGTGACGTCCGTACATCCGCAGTCAGACGCGTGGTGGGGTGGCGTGCGCGCAGGCATGCGCGTGCTGAGCATCGACGGCCAACCGGCCATGACACACTACCGACGACTGCTCGAAGCTTCGCGCGAAACCTCAACGCCTTGGGCGCGCAAACGCGGGGCAGTGCGCCAAATCGTGAGTGGCGATGTCGGCACGAGCGTGCGCATGCAGTTTGCGCGCACTGACGACAGCACCTTTGAGGTCAGCATGAAGCGCCGCAGCTTCAACACCAACATCGACTTCACGCACCGTGTGCTGCCTTCGGGCTTCGGCTACATACGGTTCAGCGGCTTCGTTGGCAACTTGACGGACGATATCGTCGCACAACTACGAAACATGAAGGACACGCCCGGCATGATCATCGATCTGCGCGGCAACGGCGGCGGCTCGGCCGGAATGGCCTCCACACTCATCGGGCAGTTCCTCAAGGAAGATTACAACGGCACCACCATCCAAACGCGCACCGGCAAACCGCTGCGGGTGTTCTTTGTACCCGTCACCAAGCTCAAGCCGGTCGTGAAAGGCTCGGGGGCGGCAGCGTACGACAAACCGGTGGTCATCCTCACCAATGAATCCTCTGCCTCGGCATCGGAAATGTTTTCGATGGCGCTCAAAGACGCCAAACGCGCAACCTTAATTGGTGAGCGTACCTGCGGCTGCTTGCTCGCCTATATGGGGCTGACTGATGTACCGGGTGGCGGTCAAATGGCCTACAGCGAGTTGGGCTTTATCAACCGCGATGGTTCGAGGATTGAGGGTAATGGCGTCCAGCCCGACATCGAAGTACGCCCGACCCGCGAAGACCTCATGCTCGGGCGCGACCGTGCCCTTGAGCGGGCGCAAGCGTTTCTCACCGAAGCGGCAGCTAGCCGCGCCGCAAAAGTCCAACCGTAACCCGGCTAGCCCGAAATCGCGCCGTCTGCTGCATGTGAATGCGGCGACGCAACATCGGCCAGATGATGCGGCTGTCGACGTGCAGCCGTTCGGGGAGCCCATCGCCAATCGGTACGGGTGACCGCGCACGAGTGGCCAACCCGGCCATCCGAAAGTGTCAGATTTATGTGACAGCGAATTAGGCCGATAAAACCTAGTATCTCCACAAATTGGCACCTCAGTGTTTAACCTAATCTTACGCCCACACAAAAGCTATTTCCACAATTCAACACCGCCGCGTCCCGGCCTGCAGGCCCCCGAGGAGCGCATGGCCGGTGAAGTCGATTTTATTTGTAAACGTTTGCCACAAAAAGCAATTTGCTCACCACATCGAAAGGAAAAACCGCTATGTCCGCCGTCTTACCAAAGTCGTCGCTCCACCCGCCGCCCAAAAGCATGCGCGCAGAGCAAAAGTTTTCGTTCACGGAGCTTTTCACACCGCACGGCTTCTGGGCGCCCGGCGTTAAGTTCTTCCGCGTCATTGGCTTTCGTGCCAAGGCGCTGCTCATCTCAGCGACGTTTGTCGCACCGATTGCCCTGCTCTTCTATCTGTTTTTGACCGTAAAGCAAGACATCATCACCGTTGCCAACAACGAACGCGTCGGAGTGGTGTATCTGAAGGAACTCGTTCCAACGCTCAAAGCTGCTCAGCTAAGCCGCCATGCGGCGACCTCAGCAGTTGCGGGTAAACCCTTTCCGAATGCGGACGCAATCGAGCGTCAACTCACAGATCAGCAAGCGAAACTCGGCGAGATCGAAAAGCGTCTCGGCAAAGAGCTCGGGACCACCGCGGCGTTTAGCGCCTATCAAGCGGCAAGTGAATCTGCCCGCAACGCTCGTGGCAGCTATGAATCCGTGTTTGCCGCCCATAGCAATGCCATTAACGCCCTTGTAAAAGTTGGCGATGCCGTACTAGATGGCTCTGGCTTATCACTGGACCCGCAGCTCGAAACTTACTACCTAATGGATGCCGCTGCAGTGCGCTCGGTGAATCTGGTGATATTAATGGCGCGGATGCGATCAGCCGGCATGAGCCTTCTTCAGCTCGGCCCGGACGCTACGCCAGAAGAAAAACGGTGGGCGCTCAACACAATCAATCAAAGCCACCCGCTAGCTATCTACCACTCGATCGGTTTCCAAGCGGGCATCGATAAAGCCGAAAGCTCGCGGAAGGAACTGAAGGCGGAGATGCAGACTTCGTCTGCCTCGGACTCAATGAGGCAATTTCTTGAAGTTGTGAAGTCAAACTTCATGAGTGAGTCTGCTCCAACCATCAGCGCGAGCAGCTACCTGTCATCGGCCAACGCCGCGATCGATTCGCAATTCGACCTCAACGCGCGTGTGCTGGTTACCTTAGACCGGCTGCTCGCCGAGCGCGCTGCTGACGCTGCAAAAGAACGCAACTTGTCAATTTTGGTAATTGTTCTTTTCTTGGCGCTTGCGGCTTATATGTTCTGTACGTTCTACATGGTGACATCTGGCGGGCTAAAGGAAATCGAGCGCCATTTGCAAGTGATGACGAGCGGTGACTTGACCACCACACCTGAACCTTGGGGCAAAGACGAAGCGTCGACCGTCATGCACTCGCTTGCTGACATGCAACACTCGCTGCGCACCCTCGTGTCCGAGGTGCAAGGATCGGCAGAGAGCATGCTGCGCGCCTCGCAAGAGATTGCATCAGCATCAACCGATCTATCCGCGCGCACCGAAAACACTGCCGCAAACTTGGAAGAAAGTGCGGCATCGATCGAACAAGTTGCAGCCACCGTGCGAAATACCGCCGACAACGCTGGGCAGGCAGCGCAACTGGCGAACACCAACACTTCCACCGCAGAAACCGGTGGAGAGGTAATCGGCCGTGTGGTGAACACCATGGAGGCAATCAACGCCTCGTCGACCAAGATTAGCGACATCATTGGCACCATCGATGGCATCGCCTTCCAGACCAACATCCTGGCACTGAATGCCGCCGTCGAAGCAGCACGTGCGGGTGAGCAAGGACGAGGCTTTGCCGTGGTCGCTGCTGAGGTGCGTAGCTTGGCACAACGCAGTGCTGACGCCGCGAAGGAAATCAAAGTGTTGATTTCGAGCAGCGTGGATCAAGTTCGCGAAGGCACCACCGTTGTGCAAACTGCCGGCGACACGATGAGCGAAATCGTCAACAGCGCCAAACGCGTCAACGATTTGCTGAGCGAGATTTCGACTGCGGCCAAAGAACAGAGCACTGGCATCGCGCAGGTCAGCTCATCCGTGCAAGAACTCGACCGCATGACGCAGCAAAACGCTGCACTGGTTGAGGAAACGGCAGCGGCTGCCTCAAGCTTGAGCGACCAAGCTAATGGTCTCTTCCAACAGGTGGGACGCTTTAAGCTACCTTAGCGAGAACAGTACCAGCAGCACCAGTTGTATTGAACGAATTTCGTTGCTGCCTTGCAAGCGTGCATGGCTGTGGGCGGGTGTGTTTCGGCCAGATCGTGCCGAAAGCGCCCGCCTCGTAGCGAATAGCAATGTTCTGGCAAATACTCGAAGCAGCGCCGTCACAAAACCTGCAGCACCGTGCCGCATAATCGCGGCATGAATATTCTTGTCTTGGGCGCCGGTGGCGTCGGCGGCTACTTCGGTGGCCAACTCGGGGCGTCTGGTGCAGACGTCACTTTTCTCGTTCGTGAGCGTCGCGCCGGACAACTCGCCGCTGACGGCCTCGTCATCGAAACGCCGAAAGAACGGCTGGTCGTCCGGCCCAAATGGGTCACCGCCGAGAACGTGCGCGCCGATTACGACGTGGTGCTGCTGTCGTGCAAAGCGTGGGACCTCGACGCGAGCATCGCCGCGATCACGCCTGCGATGCGCGACGACACCATGGTTGTGCCGCTTTTGAACGGCATGGCGCACCTCGATGTGCTCGACGCCGCATTCGGCCGCGCACGCGTCATGGGCGGCAGTTGTCAGATTGCGGCCACCCTCACGCGCGACGGCGTGGTGCGTAGCTTGAGCGAGTTCCAAAACATCCTGTGGGGTGTGCGCGATTCGAATCCGCGCCAACAGATCGTCGCCAGCGGGCTCGCGGATGCCTTTGGTCGCACGACCGTGGGCTGGAGTGTTTCGCAGAACGTGCTGCAAGACATGTGGGAAAAACTCGCCTTCCTATGCACGCTCGCCGGCATGACCACGCTCATGCGCGCAAGCGTCGGCGAAATCTTAGCGACGGCCGACGGCCAAGCGATCATGCGGCGCTTTGCTGATACGTGCATCGCTATCGCTACCGCCGAGGGCTATGCGCCGCGCGATGCGGTTCGCCAGCGTTTCGACTCGGTGCTGCAATCGACGCGCTCGACCATGACGGCGTCGATGCTGCGCGATATCGAATCGGCGAACCCGGTTGAGGCTGACCACATCGTCGGCTACATGCTGAACAAAGCCCGGCAGCACAAGCTCGACGATACGCTGTTGACGGTCGCCTACACGCATCTCAAGGCCTACGAAGCGCGGCGCGCAGCACAGCGCCTGCCCGGCGCCGATTAAGTCTGCCGGACATGGCTGACGCCAACGCGCCATTGCTAACCAGCGCGCTCAACCCCGGCGTCGCACGGCGCGAGGTGTTTGCGTGGTCGATGTACGACTTCGCGAATTCTGGTTACACCACCGTGGTACTCACGGCGGTATTCAATGCGTACTTTGTGTCGGTCATCGCGCAGGGTGCGGCGTGGGCGACCTTCGCTTGGACGGCCACGCTCGCCGTGTCGTATCTCGGCGTGATGTTGCTCGGCCCAATCATCGGCGCGTACGCCGATGCGAACGCTTGCAAGAAGCGCTTGCTCGTGCTAACCACAATCGGCTGCGTGGCAGCAACCGCCGGTTTGTACTTCGCGCATGCGGGCAACATCGCGCTGGCCGTCGTGTTGGTGATCATTTCTAATTTTTGCTACGCCATCGGTGAGAACCTCACCGCCGCGTTTCTACCTGAACTCGCGCGTCCTGAGGCCCTCGGCAAGGTGTCTGGGTGGGGCTGGAGCTTAGGCTACGTGGGTGGTTTGGTGGCCCTCGGCTTGTGTTTGTGGTGGATCACGCACGCTGAAAAACAAGGCATTGCGACGAGTGCGGCAGTGCCCGCCACCAACCTCATCACGGCGGCGATTTATCTCGCCGGTGCGCTCATCACGTTCACGTGGCTGAAGGAGCGCGCCGTACCTGCCCCACCGAGTGAGCACAGCGCGTGGGTGCGACTGCGCCACACTGCCGCTGAACTGGGCCGCTATCGGGACTTAATGGCGATGTTCGTTTGCGGTTCGCTTTACCAAGCCGGTGTCGCAACCATCATCACGCTGGCGGCGATCTATGCGCAAGAAGTGATGGGCTTCAAGACCAAAGAAACCTTGATGCTCGTGCTTGTGGTCAACGTCACCGCTTGCATCGGCGCGTTTGGATTCGGTTACCTCCAAGATGCCATCGGCAAGAAACGCGCGCTCATGCTGACGCTGCTCGTTTGGTTAGCGATGGTGGGCTTTGCGTGGTTCGCAACCACGCCTGGTTTGTTTTGGGTGGCCGCCAACCTAGCGGGCATCGCGATGGGCTCGAGCCAAAGTGCCGGCCGCGCCATGGTGGCTTACTTTTCGCCGGTGGAGCGTTCAGCGGAATTCTTCGGCTTGTGGGGTGTAGCGACGCGCTTTGCAGCGATCTGCGGGCCGCTGACCTACGGCGCAGTGTCGTGGGCGTCGGGAGGTAACCATCGGCTGGCAATGCTCATCACAGGGACATTCTTCATCGCTGCCATCGTTGCGCTGACAAGGGTGAATGAAGCGCGAGGGCGTGAAGCGGCGCTGTCGCCAAGCGCTTAACTAAAGTCCCCTATCGGAGGGGTTTTTTCAGGCGTTTTTGCCCCAAAACGCCGGCCAGTAGGCGACTTTCTAAGTCCAATCCCTGTTTCAAGACCGACGGCACGCGCGGTGAGTGGCTTTACAGGCGAAAATAGCGGCATTCCCTCAATCTCTCTGTAGCCCTATTTCGCTTCATGCCTGACGACAACAAAAGCGACGCCTCGAGCGGTAGTGCCCACGCGACCAACTTCATCCGCAACATCATCGATGCTGACCTCGCGGCGAATGCCTATGCCCACCGCAAATGGTGCGGCAAGCCTGGCACTGCAGCCGAGCAGAAAAACGCGCCGCCCGATACCGCCAAGATCCGCACGCGCTTCCCGCCCGAGCCAAACGGTTATCTGCACTTTGGTCACGCCAAGTCGATCTTGCTGAATTTCGGCCTCGCGCGCGACTACGGCGGCATTTGCCATTTGCGCTTCGACGACACGAACCCTGAAAAAGAAGAGCAAGAATTTGTCGACGGCATCGTCGATGCGGTGCGCTGGCTCGGCTGCAACGTTGAGTACGAGAACGCAAACGCACCGATCTATTTCGCCAGCGACTACTTCGAGTGGATGTACCGATTCGCTGAGCACTTGATCGAGCACGGTGACGCTTACGTCGATTCGCAATCGGCAGAAGAGATGCGCGCCAATCGCGGCACGCTCACTGCGCCCGGCAAGAAT
>JAJTHU010000305.1 GCA_021300055.1 Nitrosomonadaceae bacterium
ATGTACCACCCCCGAAGTCAATTTATGCCTGACATTTCAGAGTGTCAAGATTTTTTTACAGTTTGGAGGGGGACGGAGCAGCACGCAGCCTGGCCTCTCGAACGATATTTGGGTTCAAATCAACCCAAAGAGGCCATCATTTCCTCAAAAATGAATAAATATCTATATTCGTCAGTATCTTACGAATATCTATTCAATTGAATACTCTCTTGCTGCGGCGCAATACGAAAAAGTTTTCGAATCTGCAGACGCTAGCTCCCTCACGCGTTTCATCAGCTGCAAAGAAATGTTGTCAACAAATATTGACAACATTTGCCGAAAAGCGCTTACTTCAACAAGTGGTTGAGGCGCCTAACTTTCGATTGCACGGGCGTCTGGGTAGCGGCAAAGCGCAACTTTCCAGAGGCTTTTTGGCATCGTAATGTGAGTCTGGAAGTTTGTGAGTCGCTTTTTTGGCATCACCATGGATGTATAGCGCTGGTGTGAGATTTGAGTTCAGGGGTGGGCTTGACCAAGTTAGGTGGTCAGATCCGACCGGTGGACTAGGCTCGCACAAGGGGAGGCGCCGATGAACCCAGATAGTCAAGTTAGCTCTCTTTCGGAACTAGGTAGCTCTTCCATTAGCCGATCTAGCAAACGCGCGGGTGGAGTGATTGATGCCCCAGAAGATCTATTGCTCAGAGACCCAATCGGGCGATTGGTACACGAGCAAGTCGTCCCGTACTTGCTTGGGCTAGGTCGCCCGAGCGCGACTGAGCGCGATCAACCCGCGCGACGCATCCAAGCGCCCGCCTATTCGAGGCTCAGCCGAATTTCTGTCGAAGAAGTCATCGCATTCTCGCGTCTGGTAATTCATGAGGACGAGCCCGCGATGCGGGAATTCGTCAATGTCCTGCGCGCGAGAGGTATCTTGATTGAGGAAATCTATCTGGACTTGATCGGGGGCTCAGCACGTCAGGTGGGAACTTGGTGGAGTGAAGACGATTGCAATTTCTGTGAGGTGACCCTAGCGACGTGGCGACTGCAGTGTCTCATGTACGAACTGCGCTCTGCATTTATCGCGGAAGCGCCCCTCGCACGCCACTGCCCAGGGACGATGGTGCTCGCGACCATGGTGGGCGAGCAGCACAACCTTGGGTTAGCGATGCTCGCCGAATTCTTCCGGCGCGCCGGTTGGCACATTGCGATTGAAATACCTACTCGAGTAGAGAGCCTTGTGGCGTTGGTAAAATCTCAACACGTCGATTTAGTTGGGCTATCTGCCGCGAACGATTTCGCCGCAGTTTCAGTACCAGCAGCGATCCGGCAGTTGCGAGCAAAGTCATTTAACAAAAACCTTCGCATCATGCTGGGAGGGCCATTCTTCACCGGTCATCCCGAACGAGCACGGGCTTCTGGAGCCGACTACGCGCCGTTGGACGCGCGTGAGGCGGTTTTGCAATGCTCCTGCGGGACGGCTTCGACCGCGTCGACCAAATGATCGCGACATCGCCTTTCGCCGTGTCGGGGGTGTACTTGGATTGCCGCAAGCAGTCTCGTCGCGACAACTGCTAGCCCCTCACCGCTGCTCACTTCATGGCACCAGACTCAAAAGTAACTTCCCCCAACTCGGTGGAGACCCCGCAAGTTGCCGGCGCATCAAATACCGCCGCCCCGGCCCCGTTGCGAACGATCGCGCTTGCGCTCCTTGAGGCGGCCTCGGACATTTCTTTGGCGATCGATACCAGAGGCGTCATCATCGATGCAGTTTTCGGGGAAGATTTTGAACTAGGCGCGCTCGGCACCCTAGTCGGGCGGCTATGGGTCGATACCGTTGCGCCCGATAGCCGACACAAAGTGGCAAAGCTTCTCGAAGCTGCACCGCTACCAGCCACGGGAGTCGCGACCGCGTCTCGCAGCAAGTGGCGACAGATTAACCAGATTGATGTCAACGGCGACGAAGTTCCAATTCATTGGCATGCAATCCGACTGGATACAAACGAGGCACTTGTCATTGGCCGCGACCTGCGACCGATGGCTGCAATGCAGCAGCGACTCATAGAGGCACAGCACGGTTTGGAGCGTGATTTTTGGCGGCTAAGGAACGCTGAGACTCGGTTTCGCTTGTTGTTCCAGATGTCTACTGAGGCCGTGGTCATCTTGGAGAGCAGTTCGCAAAAGATCGTTGAACTGAATCCAGCCGCTGAGCATCTGCTGACTGGACTAGCCACGATAGGCGTCGGCGTCAGGTTCCCCAAAGGCTTAGGCGAATCGCAATCGCGGGCGATTGACGCCATGCTCGATCGGGTTCGCGCGAGCGGCAGACCTGATGAGATTGAGTTGCAAGTCGGACTGCCCAGCAGCGCCGACGAGGGGGGGCAGTTAGCGATTTCTGCGACTTTGTTCCGCCAAGAGCAGCACGCGTTCATTCTGCTGCGTATTTCGACGGGGCAATCGCTACAAATGCCACAACCTGAGTCCGCCCGCGTCATCGAGGCCGTGACGCGAGGTGTGGATGCATTCGTCCTGACTGATCACGCTGGCGATATTCTTTGGTGCAATGAGGCGTTCATTGATCTCGTACATGTCGCTGACGCCAAAGTGCTGCAAGGCGAGCCCCTAAATACTTGGCTCGGTCGCAATAACGTTGAATTCAATGTACTGATGGCGAACCTTAAGCAGAAGCTTCGGCTTCGCTCATTTGTCATCGGGTTGCGTGGTGAGGACGGCACGTTGTACGAGGTTGAGACCTCGGCGGTGGCGATGCTCAGCGGCGTTCCACAATGCTATGCGTTCACGATGCGCAACTTACGCGCGTTGACGGGGATCGCGGGATCCCTGTCGATGAGTGGCGCGGTCAGCGCTGCCGGTGGGTTACCGCCTCCTCTAGGTGCAGCTGGCAGAGGCAAAGCACTCGTTCCGAGTGGACGGTCGGCGGAGGAGCTCAAGGCACTCGTCGGCCGCGCGCCCCTCAAGCAAATCGTCGCTGAAACAACCGACATCGTCGAAAAACTGTGCATTGAAGCGGCGCTCGCGCTGGCGGGGCAAAACAGGGTTGCAGCTGCAGAGATGCTCGGCGTTAGTCGTCAAAGCCTCTACATGAAGATGCGGCAGTTGCGCATCGGTGGTGCAGAGCCGGACTCGCCTACACTTGATTCCGACTAGGGACTCGCGAAAAAAATGGCAAACGTCCAATCGAGCAAGGGCAATCAGCATCGGCTGAAAGCTCTCCGCGGAGGTGTGATTGACCCGCTGCGCGTCGTGTTTGGATGCGAGAAGGCGACACTGTGAGTGCGAATCCCGCGTTAGAACACGAGCCGAACGCCGCCAGTGTGCAAGCTGGTGGCAAGATTAACGCAGCGCCTGACCTCCTGACGCTTCTCAAGGCGGTCGCCGAACTCTTGAAGCCGATTACGTGGTTTCCACCAATGTGGGCTTTCGCCTGTGGTGCGATTGCGGGTGGGATGGTGCTCTCGCGCGACTGGGTGCTTTTCTTGGTGGGGCTTGCGCTCTGCGGACCGATGGTTTGTGCAACGAGCCAAGCAGTCAACGACTGGTTTGATCGGCACGTCGACGCGATCAATGAACCACACCGGCCAATTCCGTCGGGCCGCATTCCTGGGCGCTTGGGGCTATACATTGCTATCGCTTGGACTTTGGCCTCGATTGCGGTTGCTTCATTGCTAGGCCAGTGGGGCTTTTACGCCGCAGTGCTTGGCTTGTGCCTCGCCTGGATGTACTCCGCGCCGCCGTTCCGACTCAAGCAGAACGGGTGGTGGGGAAACTTGGCGTGTGGGCTCAGTTACGAAGGGCTAGCGTGGATAACGGGGGCAGCGTTGATCGCGGGCGCTACCGCACCGCCGACGGCCTCGTTGCTCGTGGCGCTCCTATATAGCCTTGGCGCACATGGCATCATGACCTTGAACGACTTCAAGTCAATACGCGGTGACCAGCAATTGGGCATCCGTTCGCTGCCGGTGCAGCTCGGCGAGTCCGGGGCGGCTCGTGTTGCGTGCTTGGTGATGCTCTTGCCACAGCTCGTTGTAGTGGCGCTGCTCCTCGTTTGGGGCCAGTACTGGTATGGCCTTGGGGTCGCGGTTCTGGTGTGTCTACAGGCACTTTTGATGGCGCGCTTTATTCAGCAACCCATCGAAAGAGCGACTTGGTACTCGGCCATCGGAATCAACTTCTACGTTGCTGGAATGATGCTGAGTGCGTTCGCACTCCGAGCTATGGCTGCTGCTGGATGAGCTATCTTGCCGACCTGATCGAGGAGGGGCGATGAAGAGCAACGACTTTGGGTGGTTCAGTATTGTTCGTCTCGGCTTGGTTCAAG
>JAJTHU010000239.1 GCA_021300055.1 Nitrosomonadaceae bacterium
ACCGCGCGCGTCGCTTCTGGGTTATTCCAATAGCCCATCATGATGTTGGGGCCGCGCGCGAAAAGCGCACCGTTCTCACCGACGCGTAGCTCCACGCCGGGCACTGCGGGCCCAATTGAGAGCGGATTGTTTTTCTCGAGCAAATTCACCGTCAACAGCGGGGAAGCCTCAGACAAACCGTAGCCCTGACAAATCGGGAGACCCAAGCCAATGAACACTTTCGCAACTGATGGTGAGAGCGCAGCACCGCCTGAAATAGCGAACTTCAGCTTGCCGCCGAGTCGCTCCAAGAGTTTCTTGGCAACCAGCTTCTCCAAGATGGGCCAGAGTAGAAACTGTGCCTTCCAGGGCCCACGACCATGCTCGTACTCGAACTTGGCCCAACCGGTATCGACCGCAAACTCGAACAACTTGCGTCGGATGGGCGGCGCCTTTTTGAGCTGATCATAGATCGCCGCGTAAAACCGTTCGTAAATGCGCGGCACCGAAAAGATGATCGTCGGCTGCACGATACGGAAATCTTCCGCCAACTGCGGGATCGAGCGTGAGAACACAATCGACGCGCCAGACACGACGTTGAGGTAGTAGTCGCAGGTGCGCTCGAACATGTGCGAGAGCGGCAAAAACGACAGGAACACGTCTTCTGGATAGACATCGTAGACGGCCAAACCCGACTGCACATTGGCAAGCATGTTGCGGTGGGACAACATCACTCCCTTTGGCTTGCCGGTCGTGCCACTCGTGTAGACGATGGTCGCGAGGTCGCTTCCCGTGGTGGCAGGTCGGTCATGTGTGCCCGGCTCAGCGGGCAGCCAATCGGCCAGCGACACGAGGCGCGGCTCATCGGCATCAACAATCGGCTTCACGCTGATGATTCGCTTTAGCGTCGTGAGCTGAACGCGCACCGTCTTGAGGCGCTTCCAGTGCTCTTCACCGTCGATGACGATGACCTTCACGTCAGCGTCTTTGAGGATGTAGGCGACGTTGTCGGGACGATCATCAACAAAGAGCGGCACCGGCACCATGCCGTGCGCGAATGCGGCTTGATCGAACAGCACCCAGTTGATGCTGTTCTTCATCATGATGGCGATACGCTCGCCGGTCTGAAATCCATCGCGACGGAGGCCTTCGCGAGCGCGAGCAACCAAATCGCATATTTCGCGCCAAGTGACGCCGCGCCAATCTTTACTGGCGCTGTCATATTCACGGTAGGCGGGTGCGTTTGGGGAGGTTCGGCAGCGCAGTGCGAATACGTCGGCAATGGTCGCGTCGTCCTCGAACATGAGGTAGCGCGTGCCGCGACGGTTTTGCAAGATGCTGGGCTGCGACACGCTGTTTCTCCTCGGCCCGCGCGAGTCGGTGCTTGCGCGATGTTTGCGATTTTTTTGCTGCGGCCCGGTCAGACCGTTTGCTTGCGAATTCGTTCGCCAGAGTCGGGGGGCACACAGTCATGAACCAGCCCCTCGAAGCCCCACGACACCCCACGATGACAAGGGGCAAATTATACGTGGCGCAGAGGGAAAACCTACGGCGCGAGCGCCGCGGCGCGGGCCTCTTTTGCGCGTTGGGTCGAGTCCGGATGCGTGGAAAAGTAGTCTGAACCGGCGCTTCGTTCGCCGTCCATCTTGCTGGTGTGGCGCGCCTCAAGCAGCAGAATTGCCTCGGCAAATCGCTCCGGAGAGCGTCCGGTACGCTTCAAGAGGTCAAAGGCATAGACATCGGCCTCGCGCTCCGCTTGCCGCGAGTAGCCCGCATGGACCATGGCGGTAGGAATCGACGCCGCCACACTCGCTACTGCGCTGGCATCGCCCCAAACCACCAATGCCAGCAAACCTGTCATCGAGGACTGCAATAAGTTGCGTAAGCCGTGGCGGTGCTCGACGTGACCCAGCTCGTGCGCGAGCACGGCGAGCACTTGATCGTTGTTCGACATCACGCCAACCAACTGATCTGTCAGCACGACGATCTGACCGGGCAACGCCAAGGCATTGGCGTCGATCCACCCGCCGTAGCGGAACTCCAAGCGCACCTCTCTTGGAAGCGGTGTTTGCGCGAGTAGCTCCGCAAAGCCTTTGCGAATCTCTTCCTTCTGCGCCGCATCGAGTTTGCTCGGCGAAAACACATTGCTATCAAGCCAGGCCAAGCTAGCACGACCAAGGTCCCGCTCTATGGTGACCGGCAGCCGTTCTGCAACCGTTGTCGCCAGCCACGGAATGCCCTGTGTGTACGCAAACCAGCCAGCAACGATCACGCCAACCAAGGAAGCAAACACAAACTTGAGGTTGGACTCCAGCTTATGCGCGAGGGTCTTGGCCGGCACGACACCGAGTTCGTCCGCGACAGCCGCATAGTCAGCGTGGCACACGAGGGCACCACCGTCAGCAAGTTCGATGCGCGGAGGCACACCACCGATGCGTGACTGCAAGTTGACTGACGCAAGAGGGAAGCGCACATCAACCTCTGCGCCGGTGATGCGCAGTTCACCCTCTTGCACCACGACGGTCACCGCACGCTTAGTGCTAGTCGTAGCATCGAAGTAGTCAGCTTGGAACATGGTGGTGGTGTTTGGTTACCTAAAGTGAGAGATCCACATCAAACATCTCCCCCAACTCTTCGCCTGTCGCCGCGACGTCACGCGACATCTCTGCAAGATGGTCTTCAAGCGGACCGTCACTCGCGAGCTTGAGTTGTTCGGCGCGGTAGCGCGCGACCCGTATGACTGCCCACGGGATCAGCAGCCCCAGCGTGAAGATGATCGCGACCGCGTTGACAAAATAGATCCGAGCGAGCTTCCACGCCGATAAGGTGCTTCCAAAGGTGATGCGTGGCCCCAAACCGCTCGAGTGGAAAACAAGGTTGGCAGTGTGCGCTTTGGTGTACGCCACGATGGCCGACCAGACGAACATATAGAGCACGAAAAGAATCAGCGGGCCTAACAATGGCACAAACAACGCTGGAATCATCATTGCCGGGATGGACATGAGCGCGACGATAAAAATCCCGAGCGCTTGCACCCAAATGAGGTAGAAACTGCTGATTTCGACGTCGATGAAGAAGGGTGTCTTGCCATAGCGGCTCCGGCCGACGTGCAAGCGCTTCAGCGAACCGAACACGTATGGATAAATGGCAGCAAACACCAGCGAAGGAATGAAGGCAATCCAAAGGTCGCTCACCGAGGCTTTGGTTTGCTCGTAGTCGATTTCGGGGAGCAGCAGGATCGAGATCGGTACCAATAGCACAGGCCAGATCGCCTTCAGTACATCGAGATACTCGGCGCGAAAGCCAAAGCGAATGTTTCGATAGCTGGAGTTACGCGCGTTAAACATCAGCGAGCGCGCGATGAACCACGGTGCGACGAGCATCAAAATGAGCAGAATCGCGGTGCCAAGTCGTGGGATGAAATGCGATGCCGCCCAGTAAATCGAGAACAGCGCTGCTGCAATGAGGCGACCCTTCAAGATGGCAATGGGCTGGCCGTGGTACTCAAAATTGCTACCCGCAACCCACGTATGCCCGTAGAAATAGCGCAGCCGTCGCACCTTGGCCCACGCGGAGTAAATGCCAAGCGTCACCACGGTCAAAAACATGTTGACGATCCAGATGCGAAAGTATTCGCGTGCGTCGCCAGTGAAACGGAATTGGTGGAACTCTGGGGCAGATGCCTTGGCTAGCGGAAGGGTCGGTTCCGCAGGTGGGCCATCTTGAGAAGGCCCATCTTGAGAAGGCGGGAGACTTATCGCAGATTGGTGACTAGTAGGATGGTCCAAGTTCGAAACCGAGGGTTAGGATCGAGAGCTTGGCATGGTAACCAAGGACGCTTCCGACGATCAAGCCCTCTTGCGCGGACTCACCCACATATTAATCTGCGCCGTTGCCACCACGTTGCCATTCGTGTCGCGGATCGTGCATTCAACGACGGAATCGCGTGCCGGGCCGTCAGCGATATCGTTGGCAATGCAGGTCACCTCAACATCAGATTCGGCTTTCTTGAGGTACTGAACGCTCATGCCTTTAGGCAGCCAACGCATGTTCTTTGACAGACTCGCTTCCATCATCGTACCGGCACCGATTTCAGCGAGATTACAAAGCGCAA
>JAJTHU010000294.1 GCA_021300055.1 Nitrosomonadaceae bacterium
TCGCCGATGGCGTGGCGCAGCTCTGCGTGTGGAAAGGGCTCGATGCCGCTGCGACGTCGCATGAACTCGCGCGGCAGTCGCGCTTTGTCGGTGCGCAGTGCATGCGCGCGGTGGTCGATGCGAATGGCCACATCGTCACCGTCGGCATGGCGCGCTGCACAGGAGATGACGTCGGCACGGATGTTGGCATTTTTGCGATGCACACGGCACCCGAGGTGCGGCGCAGCGGCTTCGCGCGGCTGCTGGTGAGCGATCTACTCGAGTGGGGCAGGGCGCAGGGTGCCACGCATGGTTTCTTGCAGGTGGACGATGGCAACACGGCGGCGATTGCACTCTACGAGCAGCTTGGTTTTCAGCGTCTCTATGGGTATCAAACCTTTACAAAAACCCCAGCTTGAGCAAGGCTCAATTTGAACGATTCGGGCATACTCGGTGGTTCTTTAACGCAAACGCCGTGCAAGGACGCGGCGCCGACAACACCAGGCGCAAACGGTAACGTAAAAACATGGATCAGAACTTGAACGTGCTCGACGAACTCTCCTCGCGTCTTGGTTTGGCGCTCAAGCGGCAGGGCTTGATGCTTGCCACCGCTGAATCGTGCACCGGCGGCGGCATCGCCGAAGCCATCACCCGCATCCCGGGCTCGTCGGCGTGGTTCGACCGCGGTTTCGTCACGTACTCCTACGAATCCAAGGTGGACTTACTCGGCGTCCAGCGCGCCAGCTTGCTCGACTTCGGCGCGGTCTCGGAAGAGATCGCCAAACAGATGGTCGATGGCGCCATTTCGCGCTCACGGGCGCAGGTGGCGGTCGCCGTGACCGGCATCGCCGGCCCCGACGGCGGCCTCCCAGACAAACCGGTGGGGACGGTGTGGTTTGCTTGGAAATTCCCAAAAAAGTCAATCATTTCAGAGGTTTGCCACTTCCAAGGCGACCGCCAATCCGTGCGCGAACAAACGATTGCGCATGCCCTGAGTCGGCTCCTGCATAATCTCACCTAGCCCTGTTGTTCGGGGTGCCGCCGGCGCTAGGCAGGTCTCCGCGCCGGTCCTGATTTTCCAAAAATTCCTTGCTTTTCCGTTTCTAGTCCGGTACTGTACGAAATTACAGACTGTATTAACATACATGCATCGTTGGTGTGTTGATCCAGCCTGTGCCCCGCGGCAGCAACGCGGGGGGCTTGGTGGCCTCGTGCCATCGCGCTTTCGTGCAATACCGCCCTGTGCCGGATGAAGTGACATTGCGTTGCATGCGGCAGCGCAAAACGCTTCATCTGGAACAGGGTTCTTTCGCTAACGGACCGTGGGCATGCCCTGGTCCAAATTCGTGACGATTAACTGGAGACGAAAAAAATGAACATGATGAGAGAACCGTTTATGGACGAAAACAAGACGAAAGCACTGGCCGCAGCGCTCTCGCAAATCGAGAAGCAGTTTGGCAAGGGCTCCATCATGAAGATGGGCGAAGGTAGTGTCGCCAACGACATCATCCCCGTCTCCACCGGCTCGCTCGGTCTGGATATCGCACTGGGCATTGGCGGTTTGCCGCGCGGTCGTATCGTTGAGATCTACGGCCCAGAATCGTCCGGTAAAACCACGCTCACGCTGCAAGTCATCGCCGAAATGCAAAAGACTGGCGGCACCGCGGCGTTTATCGATGCGGAACACGCGCTCGATCCGCAGTACGCGCAAAAGCTTGGCGTGAACGTTGGCGATCTGCTCGTTTCACAGCCTGACAACGGCGAACAAGCGCTCGAAATCGCTGACATGCTGGTTCGCTCCGGCGGCATCGACGTCGTCGTGATCGACTCCGTCGCTGCGCTTACGCCGCGCGCCGAAATCGAAGGTGAGATGGGCGACCAGTTGCCCGGCTTGCAAGCGCGCCTGATGAGCCAAGCGCTGCGTAAGCTCACCGCCAACATCAAGAAATCCAACACGCTGGTGATCTTCATTAACCAGATCCGTATGAAGATCGGCGTCATGTTCGGTAACCCCGAAACCACCACGGGTGGCAACGCGCTTAAGTTTTATGCATCTGTGCGTATCGATATTCGTCGCACCGGTGCGATCAAGTCGGGCGAAGAGGTGATCGGTTCTGAAACGCGTGTGAAGGTCGTGAAGAACAAAGTCGCGCCGCCGTTCCGCACCGCAGACTTCGACATCCTCTACGGCGAAGGTATTTCGCGCGAGGGCGAAATCATTGAGCTTGGCGTCATTCACAAGATCGTCGACAAATCCGGCGCTTGGTATGCCTACAAAGGCGAGAAGATCGGCCAAGGCAAAGACAACACCCGTAAGTTCCTCAAAGAAAACCCCGAAATGGCACAGGAAATTGAAGCCAGAATTCGCGAGGCCGTCGGCGTGAACGCCGCAGCCGCAGCAGCAGGCGGTGGCTCAGACGAGAGCGAAGAAGTCGAGGAATAGTCCCTAGAGACGTCACTGAGCACCACCGGGATGTGCGCCGTCAGCGGCTTGTCACATTTCCCCGTTAGCGTCTCACTTGGCGTTCTCTCTTTTCGGGCGGCCGACACCGGTCGCCTTGTGGTTCGGCCGGCTCCGTTCCGGAGCCGAGCTCACCACATCGGTTCGATGGTTGGGCCGTATTGCTTGGGTGTCTCCAGTGAGCCAAGTAGTACGGCCCCTTTTTTGCGGCTTCCATCTTTAGGTTGCGTCCACGATGATTGAATACGAGGTGGAACTCGATACGCCAGAGGACGCTGCAGCAGATTCGACAACCGATGCGGACCTCCCCGCGCACGACGCGGGTAATGGCGCTACTCGGAAGGGCGCAGCGCCCAAGCCGAGCAACCGTGCGCTGGTGTCTGCCGCGCTTAAGTTGCTCGCGCGGCGCGACATGACGCGCACCGAGTTTGTCTCCAAGCTGCAATCGCGCGAGTTCAGCTTGGAAGAGGTCAACCAAGCTGCCGATTGGTGTGCCGCCGAGGGCTGGCTCGATGAGTCGCGCTACGCTGAAGTTAACGCGCGCCGCCTCGGGCAAAAGTACGGTGCCTCGCGTGTCGCGCATCAGCTAAGGCAGAAGGGCGTCAACGCGGGCGATCTCTCCGAGGTACTTGACGCACTCAAGCTCACCGAGCGCGATCGGGCGCGCGCGCTATGGCAACGTCGATTTGGTGAACCGCCAACGAGCGTGCTCGAAATGCAGCGCCAGTTGCGCTACTTGCAATCACGCGGGTTTAGCTACGCGGTCGCCAAGGCTGCGATCAACAAAGACGGCAGCGAAGGCGAGTAGCCAGCTGACTAGTTGCGGGGGGTGCCTTGCGTCGCGCTTGGCGCGATCGTCGGTGCGGGGCTTGTCATACGCAGCAGTTTGTCGCCCGCGTTTGCATCAACCGCAAACCAAACCAACGGTAGCGCGGCGATTGCAGCAGCAATTGCCAACAGGATGATGCGTTTGGACTCGTCAAATTGCATGTTGCGGATTCCGATACGGCTGGGGCACGGGTTGCAGCGCTGCGAGAGGAAGATTGCAGCGCCTGAAGAGATGTATGTTGCTGAGCAGACGCGATAACGAAATGAAAACGGCGAGGCTGCAGCACGAATTGCACAAGCCGTAGCTTACCGCGCCACGCATCGCAATCCAAGTAGGCCAACGCCTGATTCTCAATTCATTACAGCTTAGCCGAAACCGGGTCGCGTGAGGCGCCCGCGTATAATTTCGGCAGGTTTGTATTTATCTTAAGGCGGGCATCCTGCCGTGCGCCATTCGCGCATTAAGCGCGCCCCTAACTGGTTGTTTTCATGGCTAAAGTTACTCAAATCGGCGCTGCTGCCACCACCACGCCGTTCCCCATCGATGGTGAACGTAACCCCGGCACCAAGTTTGACGCGGCACCCGTACGCGACGTAAGGGTAAACCGTAGTGCCATCGAGCGCCGCGCGGCCACCATGTCCACGCGCCGCACCGTCAAAAATGAATGGCAAGCCGCGTGGCTGTTGCATGCAGTGCGCACCGTCGACCTTACCACATTGAGTGGTGACGACACCGACGGCACCGTTCGCCGTCTGTGCGGCAAAGCGCGCCAACCGATTCGCGCGCAGCTGCTCGCTGATCTGGGAGTCACCCAGAAAATTCAAACCGGCGCCGTGTGTGTGTATCACACGTTCGTCAAAACCGCGGTGCACGCGCTCGAAGGCTCGGGTATTCCGGTCGCGGCAGTGTCCACGGGTTTTCCAGCGGGCTTGTCGCCATTCGCGCAGAAGATCGATGAAATCAAGGCGAGCGTGAAAGATGGCGCGGCGGAGATTGATATCGTCATCTCGCGCGAGCATGTGCTCAGCGGCAATTGGCGCGCGCTTTACGACGAAGTCAAAGCCTTCCGCGAAGCCTGCGGCGACGCGCACATGAAAGCCATCATCGCCACCGGCGAACTCGGCACGCTCAAGAACATCATGCGTGCTTCCCTAGTGTGCATGCAGGCCGGCAGCGACTTCATCAAAACCTCCACCGGCAAAGAGCCCACCAACGCCACCATCGCGGGTTCGCTCGTCATGGTGCGTGCGATTCGGCAGTACTACGAACAAACCGGCGTGAAGGTTGGCTTTAAGCCTGCGGGGGGTATTCGCACCGCCAAGCAAGCGCTCGATTGGTTGATCTTGATGAAAGAAGAGCTCGGCGACGAATGGATGAAGCCGCATTTATTCCGCATTGGCGCGTCGGCGTTGATTAACGATATCGAACGCCAGCTTGAGCACTATGCGTATGGGCGTTATGCATCGATGCAGTATCAGCCGCTTGGCTAACGTGCTTTGACACTCGCCCTTTCCGAGATCCGCGAATGTGAGAAGCGACAGTTTATGCAACCGTCATTCCCGCGTAGGCGGGTATCTAAGTTCGGCCAACCTTGGATTACCGCCTACACGGGAATGACATCTTTGGCATCGAGACAAGAAATCAGCACATGAAACTAAACGACCTCATCGATACCCTCCCATACGGCGACGCCCCCGAAGCCGCCAAACCCGCGCAAGAGTGGCTAGACCATCACGGCGGCAAATTTGGCCTCTACATCAACGGCAAGTGGCGCGACCCGTCATCGGAAGAGTGGTTTGATTCGGTCAACCCTGCCAACAACA
>JAJTHU010000183.1 GCA_021300055.1 Nitrosomonadaceae bacterium
GAATCGCTATCTCTCGCTGATGGCGCTGCTCTATGACATCCTCGCGAAAGTGCGTAAGGAAGGCATGATGTCTGTCGAAGCGGACGTTGAGACGCCTGAGCAGAGCCCGATCTTTGCTAAGTATCCAGAGATCCTTGCAGACCATCATTTGGTTGAGTTCATTACCGATTACCTGCGCCTGATGGTATCGGGCAACATGAATCCGCTCGAGATCGAGACGTTGATGGATCAGGAGATTGAAACCCACCACGCAGAGGGGCACGTCCCTGCTTCAGCAATTCAAAAAGTTGCGGACGGATTGCCGGCCTTCGGCATCGTCGCAGCGGTGATGGGTGTTGTGAACGTGATGGGCTCGGTCGGTGAGCCGCCCGCAATCCTCGGCGCGAAGATTGGTGCCGCCCTAGTTGGAACGTTCGTCGGCATTCTGTTGGCTTATGGCTTCGTAGGCCCACTCTCTGGTCTGCTTGAGCAGAAACTGGAAGAGGGTACCAAAGAGTTGCAGTGCGTTAAAGTCACGTTGCTGGCAAGTCTTCAGGGATATGCGCCACAGTTGGCCGTCGAGTTTGGTCGCAAAGTGCTGTTCTCGACAGAGCGTCCAAGCTTCGCTGAGCTTGAGAAGCATGTGAAGCGCAAGTAGTCATGGCTGGAAAAGACAATAAGCCGCCGCTGATCGTCATCAAGCGGATCAAAAAGGGCGGGCATGCCCACCATGGCGGCGCTTGGAAGATTGCCTACGCAGACTTCGTGACTGCGATGATGGCGTTTTTCCTGCTCATGTGGCTCCTTGGATCAACTTCGCAAGGTGACCTCAAAGGCATCTCCGATTATTTCAACGCGCCGCTTAAGGTGGCGATGCTCGGGGGGCGCGGCGCTGGGGACGCATCCTCACTCATACAAGGCGGCGGCACCGACCTTACCCGCCGCGATGGTCAGGTCAAGAGTGGCGATACCGAAGCCCAGGACTCCAAACGTGCGGCACGCATGGCACGACAGGAGGCTAAACGTATTGAGGCGCAACGTCTCGCCGCTCTCAAGGCCAAGGTCGAATCCGCGCTGTCGACCAACCCGAAGCTGTCAGAAGTTCAGCGTCAGGTGCGACTGGATCTGACGCCGGACGGGTTACGCATTCAGATTGTCGATGACCTCAATCGACCCATGTTCGACCTCGGTTCAACGGTGGTGAAACCCTATATGCGCGAGTTGCTGCAAAACATCGGGTCTATTCTCCGGGAGATCGAGGCCAAGGTAACTCTGTCTGGACATACCGACAACAAGCAGTTTGCTAATGCGCGCGTCGGCTACTCAAACTGGGAACTCTCGGCCGACCGGGCGAACGCATCCCGGCGGGAGCTGCTTGCCGGCGGAATGGCTGAGACGCAAGTATTTAGGGTCGTTGGGTTGGCTGCGAGCGTGCCCTTCGATGCGAACGATCCAGCGGCGCCAATCAACCGTCGCATTAGCATCATCGTCATGAACAAGCAAGCCGAAGAGCGCCTGCTCAAAGGCGGCGGCTCGATTGAGGCATCTGACGAGGAGGAGTTCCGTGAGGCCATCACCGCCAATGGCAAGCCGGTTGCGCTTGCGACCAATCCAGTGGCGCCGGCGCTCAGGGTGGTGCCTACTGGATCGACGCCGATTGATACCCTTAAGTAATGCCAACTTCTGCCGATTGATAGACAAAGACTTCTCACAGGAGAAAACATGAGCCAACCCCCGGACCTGAAATTCCTCATCGTGGACGACTTCTCGACCATGCGAAGAATCGTGCGTAACTTGCTTAAAGAGATTGGCTACGGTAACGCGGATGAGGCCGAAGACGGTGTAGCTGCGCTGGCTAAGCTTAAAGGCGGCGGCTTTGACTTCGTCATTTCGGATATCAACATGCCGAACATGAACGGCTTTGAGCTATTGGCGCAAATTCGTGCCGAGCCGTCCCTGAAATCGCTGCCAGTTCTGATGGTGACGGCCGAGGCTAAGAAGGAGGATATCGTCACGGCCGCGCAGGCCGGTGCCTCAGGCTATATCGTCAAGCCCTTCACGAAAGCGACTCTCGAAGAGAAGCTAGTGAAGATCGTACAAAGAATGCAGCAGCCACAACCGGCCTAGGGGGAGCTATGCAACTTCAGGCGGAACAAACACAAAACGATTGCAGCCTTGATGACCTGTTTGAAGCGGCATCGCAGGCGGCAGCCGAGCGCCCAACCTCGGCCCCGAGTCGTCCAGCAGCTGGCGACGCAACTGGTAGCGCTGGCGCCGGGCTCTCACAGGCAGAGGTGGATGCGTTTGATGTTTTCCAACGAATTGGCACGATCACGCGCAAGCTTCACGACGCCCTGCAGCAACTGGGGTACGACAAGGAGATTCAATCTGCAGTCGGTTCACTTCCTGATGCGCGAACCCGCCTCGACTACATCGCTCGGTTGACGGGTGACGCTGCGGAGAAAGTCCTGAACGAGGTCGACCAGGCTGTGGTAGATCACGATCAAGTCGAGGGTTCCATCGGAAAGCTGGATTCACTCCTCAAAGACGGCAAGCTGAGCGCGGCCGAGAAGGATCAAGCGGTCGCGGCCTTCCTTGAGGAGCTACGCGCAATGCAGACGCGTCAACGCGAGCACCTTACGCAGATCATGATGGCGCAGGATTTCCACGATCTGACCGGCCAAGTCGTCAGAAAGATCGTTGATGTAGCGTCAAACCTCGAAGGGCAACTGGTCAAGTTGCTTTTGGACGCCACGCCGCCGGAAAAGCGCAACCGCGCAGATTCGTCCTGGCTCAATGGCCCGGTGGTCGATGCGGCAGGTCGGACCGACGTCGTTACGAACCAGGCCCAAGTTGACGATCTGCTGGAGTCGCTAGGGTTCTAGGCGACGCGCCTACTTTTCTCGGCGCGCATTGAACGGGGCAGGGAACCGAGCGAGGAATTGCAGGCTTTGGCGCGGGGGAAATAGCGGATGAATACGGCGGTTTTTGGAGCTTAGCCAAAAGCCGCCTTTTTCATAATGGGTGTCATCAATAAGTGTTGACACCCCATGTCCCAAGCCGATCAGGATCAGCAGGATAAACAGCTACCCGCGAGTGAGCAGCGAATTCGCAAAGCTCGCGAAGAAGGCCAAGTTCCGCGTTCGCGCGAACTGGTTAGCGGCGCTATTCTGATTGGCGGGTTCTTGCTCGTCACCATGGCGGGCGCTGAGGGGATGCATCACCTCACACAAGTCGTGTCATCGGGCCTTCATATTGCCCCCGAGGTCGCGCGAGATCCTACGCTCGCTGGCACACACGTGTCGAATCTAGTGGTTCACGCACTCTATGTGGTGTTGCCAATCGGCTTACTCTGTGCCTTTGCAGGCATCGGTGGCAGCCTCGCAGTAGGCGGCTGGAACATGGCACCCAATTCACTCGCGCCTCGCTTCAATCGGATTGACCCATTGAGCGGCTTTGGCCGTATGTTGTCGGCCCAGGGGCTCGCCGAAAGTGCGAAGCTCATCTTCATCGTATTCGCGCTGGCCGTGATAGCGGCAATTGCGCTCTGGTCAAGCCGGGAGGAGATTGCCTCGCTCGCCGACATGCCGCTGCAGCAGTCGCTGGGGACGGCGTGGGGCAGAGTATCGGCACTGATCGTAGCCATGCTGCTGGCATTGGGCCTGCTCGCGGCGTTGGATGTTCCGTTACAACTCTGGCGCAATGCGCGACAGCTGCGTATGAGCATCGACGAAGTTCGTCGGGAGCAGAAGGAAAGCGACGGCGATCCGCACCTGCGTGGCAAGATTCGCGCACAGCAGCGACGCATGGCGTTTGGTCAGATGCTTGCTAAGGTGCCGATGGCAGATGTCGTCATCACCAACCCGACGCACTATGCCGTCGCGCTCAGCTATACCGAGGACTCAAACAGCGCACCGCGCGTCGTCGCAAAAGGCGCGGATCTTATCGCTCAGCGCATCCGCGAGATTGCCGCTGAGAACGGGGTGCCGCTCCTAGAAGCACCGCCATTGGCACGTGCGCTTTACCGCCACACCGAGCTTGACGCGGAAGTGCCGAGTGCTCTTTATCGCGCTGTGGCTCAAGTCTTGGCTTATGTGTTCCAACTCAAGCGCGCGCGTCAGCTTCCCAACGCAGTTGAGCCTGAACTGCTGCAGGTCGAGGTACCAGATGGACTCGATCCAGGTGAGGGTCGCGCATGAATCTAGCTATTCAACAGTCGTTCGCTAGACTCGGCATAGAGCGCTTGCCGCTACAGGCGCTTGCGATCCCCGTATTTGCCATCGCCATCTTGGCGATGATGATGCTGCCATTACCAGCTTGGATGCTGGACGTGTTGTTCACGTTCAACATCGCGCTTTCGCTGGTCGTACTGATGGTTGCCGCATATACCAAGCGTGCACTTGACGTCGCGGTATTCCCGATCATCCTGCTGTTGACGACATTGATGCGCCTATCGCTCAACGTCGCTTCGACGCGCGTCGTGTTGACTGATGGTCACACGGGTACTGCGGCCGCGGGAAAGGTCATCGAGTCGTTCGGCCATGTGATGATCGGTGGCAACTTCGCTGTCGGCATCATCTTGTTTGCCATCCTGATGGTTATTAACTTCGTGGTGATCACGAAGGGCGCCGGTCGCATCGCTGAGGTGTCGGCACGCTTCACGCTCGACGCCTTGCCCGGTAAGCAGATGGCGATTGACGCTGATCTCAATGCGGGAACCATCGACCAAGCGCAAGCGCGACTTCGTCGTCGCGAGGTTGCAGAAGAAGCCGACTTCTCCGGCGCCATGGACGGCGCATCGAAATACATTCGTGGCGACGCTATTGCGGGCATCTTGATTCTGTTCATCACGCTGATTGGCGGCTTGGTTATCGGCATGGCTTGGCACGGCCTCAGCGCGGGCAAGGCGGCGCAAGTCTATGTCCTGTTGGCCATCGGCGATGCGCTGGTCGCGCAAATCCCCGCGATGATCATCTCGATCGCTGCGGGTCTCATCGTCACGCGCGTCGGCGGCGCAGAGGGCGAAGATGTGGGCGGCCAAGTGCTTCGCCAAGTGTTCTCCGTTCCGCGAGCACTTGGGATTACCGCGGGTGTCATGGCGCTTCTCGGCGTCATCCCGGGAATGCCGCACTTCGTTTTCCTCGCGATGGCGGCTGCGTGCGGCTATGCCGCGTGGTATCTGAATCAGCGCCAAAAGTCTGCGGCAGCTTCATCCATTGCGGTTGCAACTGTCGAGGCACCAGAAGTATCTACCGAAGCCACTTGGGAAGATGTTCAGCCGATCGACTCTCTTGGCCTCGAGGTTGGGTACCGTCTCATCGGGCTCGTCGACAAAGCGCAAGATGGTGAGCTGCTTAAACGCATAAAGGCTATTCGCAAAAAATTTGCCCAGGATGTCGGCTTCTTGCCACCGCAAATCCACATCAAAGACAACTTAGAGATCAAGCCGTCGACCTATCGTGTGTTGGTCAAAGGCGTCGTGGTCGCGGAAGGCGAAGTCTTCCCTGGGATGTCGATGGCGATTAATCCAGGGCACGCCACCCAATCAATTGAGGGCACCGTGGTCCGTGATCCGGCGTTTGGCTTGCCTGCGATTTGGATTGACCAGCGCCAGCGTGAAGCCGCACAGCTCAGCGGCTACACCGTTGTTGACACGAGCACCGTGGTGGCAACGCATCTTTCGCAGGTCTTCCATACACATGCGGCGCAGTTGCTCGGCCGCACAGAGACCCTGGCGCTCGTCGAGTACCTGTCCCGCGTAGATGCGAAGCTGATGGAGGACGTTGTGCCCAAGCTGGTCCCAATCGCCGTGTTGCAACGAGTACTACAGGCTCTGCTCGAAGAAGGCGTACACATTCGTGACATGCACACCATTGTCGAGACGCTGGCATCGACGGCGCCGCGAAGCCTGGATGTTGGAGAACTCGTTTCTGCATGTCGCGTTGCTTTGGGGCAGTCGATTGTCCAGCAACTATTCGGCCGCGCGGTGCCGCTGCCCGTGATGGCGCTCGACCCTGAAATTGAGCGCATGTTGGTGAGCTCGCTAACTGCAGGTGGTTCGAGTGACTTTGCACTTGAGCCTAACCTCGCTGAGTTGCTTTTCCAGAGAACAGCAGACGCATGCCAGCGGCATGAAGACCTCGGCCTTCCCTGCGTACTGCTTGTGCCAGACCGAGTGCGCCCGTTGCTGGCTCGCATCCTTAAGCGCGTCGCCCCGCGTCTTCGAGTCTTGGCTCACGCCGAAATCCCAGATAACAGTTCTATCCGTGTAGAAACCATTGTAGGAGCCGCATCATGAGTGTCCAGCGCTTTGTTGGAAAGTCGTCTCGTTTAGTGCTCAAGGAAGTACGCGCTACCCTCGGCGACGACGCCGTCATCCTGTCTAACCGAACGGTCGGCAATGGTGTTGAGGTGCTCGCGATCGGTGCGGGCGACATGGACTCACTAGTCGACAGTGCGCCGATTCGCGTTCGAAGCGAGGCGCAAGCCGTGCGAGAGCAGGCGGATAGTGTGCCTCCCGCGCCTAAGCCAGCGCCGGAGTCATTCGTGAGTTATCTGAAGCGCGCAACGGGCGTCTCCAGCAAGCATGCGCAACCGGCATCGCCCACCAAGTTCGGTCAGGTCGCTCGTGCTGCAGCGGAATACGAATCGATTTTCTCTGCGCAGATGGATGATCCACAGACCATGCCCAGTGAGGCCGACTGGGGCGTACCTGTTGAGCGTAGCTCCGTAAGCCGCGCTCCAAGTGCAGTCCAACAATCTACATCGCGTCGCAACGCACCTGAGCAGCCAACTGCAACGCGCACGGTGGAGCCAGCATTGCGTGCTGAGCCTGTGCGAGCTAAGGAGGCTCGTGTCCTTGAACGAGACACAGTAGATGCTGCTTTCGAACTTGAGCAGGGCTCGTTTGAGTCCGAGCAAAAAGTACTTTCTGAACTGCGCTCAATGCGGGGCATGTTGCGTGACCAGCTGTCACAAATGGCATGGTCTGACAGTACGCGTCGCGACCCAGTGCGCGGCAAACAGTTTGCTAGGTTGATCTCGGCTGGCTTTAGCGCGGTACTCGCGCGAGCGCTGCTGGAAAAAATGCCCAACGGTATGGATGAAGCAGTTGCCAATGAATGGGTACAGCAAGCCATGGTGCAGAACCTGCGCGTTGTTGCTGCTCCCGAGTCCATGATCGACAAAGGCGGGGTTTATGCATTAGTTGGACCTACCGGTGTTGGCAAGACGACAACAGTTGCCAAACTCGCCGCACGTGCAGCCGCGAAGTACGGTGTTCGCAGTATCGGCATGATTACCGTCGATCACTATCGGATTGGCGCACACGAACAGCTTCGCAACTACGGCAAGATGATGGGCTGCCCGGTTCATCTCGCGCACGACGCCGAGACGCTCGCCGAGCTGATTCATGGAATGCGCGGCAAGCATCTAATCCTGATTGACACAATTGGTGCTGCGCAGCGGGACCCGAAATTGAATGACCAGCTCTCAGTTCTTATGGGGCCCGGCATCGAACGTGTCTTGGTCGTTAATGCAGTCAGCCAGATCGAATCGCTTGAGGAGGTTGTATCGACTTGGCGCGGCCCGCGTTGCAATCGCGCCGTGATTACCAAAATCGACGAAGCCGTGAAGCTTGGCGGTGCCGTTGACGTGTGTATTCGCCATAAGTTGTCGCTGGACAGTGTTGCCAATGGTCAGCGAGTCCCCGAAGACCTTCATGCCGCCAATGCTGGCCTCATGGTCCATCGCGCCTTGAAGCAATCAGTCTCGCCGATCTTCTCGGTTCGCGACGAAGAGCTTAAGTCGCTCATGTTGCACACAGCCACCCCCGCGATGGCAGGCGGTCGACGTGCTTGATTCCTTGGGATATCAAGGTACCGGCCACCAGGCGGCCAGCTTGGCGAGCGTGAGTTCTCGTTCCATGCGTGTCTTGCCTATCACGGCAGGAACGCGGGGCGTCGGGCATACGACCTGTGTGTTGAACCTTGCCGCTGCGCTGCGTGAATGTGGGCAGCGGGTGGTGGTCGTTGACGGGCTGCGGGCGCAAATTGCGCCTGTCCTTGGTTCAAAGCCGAAATATGAGCTGCGCCATCTGCTTTCCGGCGAGCGAAGCTTTGCCGAAGTTGTGCACCTAATTAACGGATTGTGGGTTGTGCCAGCACAGAAGGGTCTTGACGAATTTGCTGCCTCAGGCGCAAACCCAGACGACCTCTTTACCGCGTTTGCCGACCTATCGGACGAGTTTGACTGCTTGCTCCTCACTGCACCACCCAAAGTACTTTCTGCCATAGCGGGGCCAGCAAACGATGTACTGCTCGTGACGAACGATGTGCAGGACAGCATCAAGGATACCTATGCGGCGATGAAGCTGATGTCGTCAGCGGGCGGTGTCCAGCACTTCCGCGTGCTGCTTAACGGAGTGAGCGACACGCAACGCGCCGACGACGCTTATGCGCGTCTCTCTGATGCCGCGTCAGGATTTTTGAGTGCGCAGTGCGCACTCGCTGGGCATGTGCCGTTAGATCGCGCAGTGGAACGCGCCGCATCCGCGCAGCGCGATCTCTTCGCTTTTCCAGCACGCAGTGCCGCAAAGGATGTGTTTCGCCGCGTGGC
>JAJTHU010000196.1 GCA_021300055.1 Nitrosomonadaceae bacterium
AACCCGAAATAGGCGGTCATGCCTGGCATGCCCAGTACGTTCAAATAAGTGGTCAGCGGTGCCAAGTTCGGATCGACCTTGACCCACCCCTTGCCATCAGTCACACAGTACGTCTGAACGTTCGCCATCCCGGAGACATAATCCCCCGGTGCGAACTTGGCATTTTTAGATTCAACCACTTGCCCGATGCCGCCTGCCCGCATGACGTCACCCAGCCCGACTGGCTCGATATAGGATTTGCCATCGTTCATCCAGCCGCGCATCGCCGGATCCAGCGAGAGGTACAAATTCTTGATGAGTAGTTGACCGTCCGCGACCGCGGGGAGCGGCTCATCGGCAAACGCGAAGTCGCTGTGTTTGGGCTCCCCCACTGGGCGTGCGATCAAGCGAACAGTGCGATTGGTGGTCATGGTGTTTCTCCGTTAACAGCAAGGCCCGCATCCATGCGATGGGCCGGGCGGCGCATAGAAAACAAAAAAAGCCGGTGTGCGGCAGAGCGCACAGCCGGCTTTATCGAAGGCAGGTCTACTACTTCAGGTGTGATGCGACAAGTTTGGTCATCTCAAACATTGACACCACCTTCTTGCCTCCAAACACAGCCTTGAGTTTTTCGTCAGCATTGATCATGCGGCGATTAACGGCGTCCTGGAGTTTGTTCTTCTTGATGTAGTCCCAAAGCTTCTTGGTCACTTCAGTGCGTGGGATAGCGGTAGCGCCCACAACAGCCGCCAAAACGCCAGACGGTGTCATTGGCTTCATGAACGCTGCGTTTGGCTTACGCTTGGCGGCAGGCTTCTTCGCCGCTGGTTTCTTTGCCGCTGGTTTCTTTGCAGCCGGCTTCTTAGCGGCTGGTTTCTTCGCTGCTGGCTTTTTTGCGGCAGGCTTCTTTGCTGCTGGCTTCTTAGCAGCTGGTTTCTTCGCTGCTGGCTTTTTTGCTGCTGGTTTTTTTGCGGCCATGTACTTCCTCCAGTGTGTTGTCAAGGATATCCCTGAAAATGCAGCGGTCGGATGTTGCACGATGTCCGTCAAAAGCAACCGACTTTCATAGTGCAAATGCGTACCACGGCGCAAATATAACGCATTCTTTTGCGTCATGTGCAAGTGGTTATTGAGATTTTTGTTTTAACTACACCAGCCGTTTCATAGGAAAAAAACCGTTCGTACGCCTATCCAACCGACTGTTGCTGTCTGCGAGACTCCTGTTTCGATGTAGAAAAATCTTTCCCGGCCCCGCGCAGCACACAATCCATGTTGTAATCCCGCGCAGCAATCACCGTCAAAAAAGCCGTTTCCCCTATGCAAAACCGCAAACTATTGCCGTTGAAAGTATTTCTGTGAATCATCGAGACGTTGTCAGCCAACTGCAAACTTACCGTACGATTGACGAGGTAGAGTCCAGGCATCTGACGCAGACGTTGGACTTTGTCCGCCAAAATCCAGACTATTTCTGGCGCAGAACGAACCAAAGCGGGCACATCACTGCCTCAGCGTTTTTGGTAAACAAGGATCATTCCCACGCATTGATGCTCCACCATGCCACACTCGACAAATGGCTACAGCCAGGTGGCCACGTTGACGATAGCGACCTCGACCCGGCTGCCGCTGCCCGCCGCGAGACACTGGAAGAGACCGGTGCGACCATCGTTGGTGGCTCGTCGAAGCTGTTTGACATCGATGTTCATGCAATTCCGGCACGCAACAAACTTGGCACGCTCGAGCCGGCACACTTGCACTACGACCTGCGGTACTTGTTAGTGGCCGCCGCTGTTGACATCACGATTTCTGACGAATCGTCAGGCTTCCGTTGGGTTGAGATATCGATGCTTGCCAGTGGTAATGTGGAATCTGGCATCGCACGTATGGCCAGAAAACTTTTGAATCGCTGAGAAGAAAATGGAACTCGCAGACATCCGCAAAGACTACCAGCTCGCCTCGCTTAACGAGCCCGATGTTGACCCGTCGCCGTTCAAACAGTTTGAAAAATGGTTTAACGAAGCCCTGTCAGCCAAGGTTTTGGAAGCTAATGCAATGACATTGGCGACGATAAATGCCGAAAACCGACCCGCCGCGCGCATCGTGTTGCTCAAGGACTTCAACGAACACGGAGCGTCTTTTTTTACCAACTATGCAAGCCGCAAGGGCAACGATCTCGCCGCAAATCCACATGCCGCCTTGGTATTTTTCTGGCCGGAACTGGAACGGCAGGTTCGATTGGAGGGCATTGTCGAGCGGGTTGCCGCTGACGAGTCAGACGCCTATTACGCTGTCCGCCCGCTTGGCAGCCGCATCGGTGCGTGGGCCTCTCCGCAAAGCCGGGTGATCGATTCGCGTGAAACGCTGGAAAAACGCGTCGCGGAATTTACTGAACAATATGGCGACGCGCCAGTGCGCCCGCCATTTTGGGGCGGGTACCGGTTAGTCCCTTCGCTGTTCGAATTCTGGCAAGGACGTGCCAGCCGACTGCACGACCGTATTCAATATCGTCGGCACAACAGCCTCGAGATGAATCACCGACTGCCACCGGCTGGCGATTGGATCGTTGAACGCCTGGCACCCTGATCGTGAGAATAGTACGTCGGCAGTTTCCTGAGATAGTCTGGGATGTTCGGATTTTTCACAAGGGTGCTAAAGAATTGCCGATCTGCACTCGTGGTCAGCGGGCTAAGTTGGGTGGTCTCGAACGGCAACTGAAATCGACAGGCTAACAACCGTTTCGCATCGGTCGCAGTGGGAACGTCGTTTGGCTTCCCGGCACCACAAATAAGAAAATCTTTGCTGAACTGCTCGATGGAAATGCGTCTGGCAACGTCTGCCGGGCGCAGCGCCAAGGCTTGTCGTAATCTATCAGTTGTTTCTTGCAAGCTCATCGTCGGCAGGCTAGTCGCGGGACAATTGGGTGCGAGTACCTTTACACGCGACAAGGCGCGTGATGGGGCGCTCTGTCCACCTCCTGTTACCACCTCAAGGACCGCAGAGACACGAAACAGCCCCATCAGCGTTTGATCGCCGTAAAGCGCATCGCCGCGAATCATGACCAGACGGACGTTGTTCTCTGTCGCCAGGACAAGATTTCGATACGGATCATCCACGGTGTCATCCACGATCACCAAATCTGCGAGGTAACCCGGCGCAATTGCGCCGAGCCTACCTTGCCATCCCATTGCCTCCGCCGGATTGATCGTGACCATTTCAATCAGCTCGCGGTTTGAGAGCGCCCCACCGAGCTGGTAGATGTTGACCAAGTCCGCCACCTTCAGCTCACCCAATATGGATTTTGACCCAGATGGCGTCCAATCGGGTGCCAGCGAGAGCTTCACACCTGCGGCACGTGCTGCGGCAATGTCGGCCGTCTGGCCATAAAGGAGAAAATTGGAGAGTGGTGACCAGACAAGTTTTGCCCCCGCCTGGGCCATCTCCTTGAATTGCATGCCGGTGAGTCCAACCCCGTGGAT
>JAJTHU010000256.1 GCA_021300055.1 Nitrosomonadaceae bacterium
ACCTATAATATGTTCTTCCACCTTGAGCACCACCACTACCCGCGCGTCCCTGTATCCCGCCTCCATATCTTGGCGCAGCGGCTCGATTCCGCGAGTCCAACCTTTGCGGCGACGGCGCGACGGGTAATCTGGGAACCAAAAGGGGCTGGCCGCCTTCAAGCGGGGCAGAGGGCAGAGTGACATTGCCGCACTGAGGGGGAGCCGTCGCTCCAATAATGCTTACTCCCGCGTACCGCCGATTACTTCCACCCTGCGCGGAGGCCCTATAACGCGTGGTGGATTATCAGGGCGCGATTCATTCTGATCCGTCGCGCCGCATCTCTATTTGAAGGCTTCCGTCGTCGTTTCGACGACTCCGAGTTTTTGGATCAGCTGTGAGAAGCAAGGTCGCGGGAGTAGTCGGCGCGCGGGCAAACCATAAATTCGGCTCGCCCCCAAGATCATCGGATTGATCTGCCGTCGACATACGCAAACCATGTTTACAGGATAGGCGTCGGGAACTGTTACCAAGGTTTGCAGGCCATCTGACCCGAACGAAGAAAACTGAGTTAATTCATATACATCGTAAAAGTTCAATTGGCGGCACGCCTTGTGCGTAGTCCTTCTGGCAACCCAGGAGGTAACACAATGCTTGGTTGGAATGAACTCATCATCAGTTTTTCGCTGTCACTTGCGCTTTCTCTCGGTACGACGGCTTTCATTTGGCGGCCGCTGCGCGAAGTGTTGTCGCGGCTCTGCGATTCACCGGCGACGACTCATTTTTGGTCTGCTTTTGCCGCCGTGATCTTTATCCTCGGCCCACTCGCTATTGTCGCGGCAGCACTAGTTCCATCACGGCCATTGGTAGAGCATGTGCGCTACGCGCTACTGCTCTCAAGCCTCGGTATCATGGGCGCTTTCGCCCTTATGGGCGCGGTCATCATGGCGAATGTGGAACGGCGTCTGATCCAGAAAAGTGACGCCGCGCCAAATCAAATCCCTTCGGCATGAATGGGGGCTGGTAATGCGTGTTCTCATCATTGGCGCAAATGGCTTTATCGGCGCCCGTCTTGCCACAGCGTTGAGCGCTGCTGGTCACGAGACCATCATTGGCGTGCATCAGACAACGCCTTCGCATGGCAATCTAGATTCGGATCGGTTCATGTACGTAGACCTGACCCGTTACGTCAGTGCCGACTGGATCAAGCGTCTTGAAGGCGTGGATGCTGTCATCAATGCCGCTGGTGCCATGACGGGTGATCTCGAAGCGCTGCATGCCCGGGGCCCGATCGCTCTGTTCGATGCCTGCGCCCGCCTTGGTATCAGGCATGTCATCCAGATTTCTGCCTTGGGCGCCGATATCTTAGCCGAGACTTGGTTCCTGCGCAGCAAGGCCAAAGCGGATGCGCATCTTTGCGGCTTGCGCGAAAAGTACGGCTTCAGTGGATGGTGCGTGCTGCGCCCCTCATTGGTCCTGGGGCGCGGAGGCGGCAGCATGGCGCAGTTCTCTGCCCTCGCAGCCCTTCCGTTCCCCCCACGTCTTGCGGCGGGGGCCTGGCGTGTTCAACCCTTGCATGTAACTGATTTGGCGGCTGCCGTTCTAATACTGCTGTTACCCGATATTGAGGTTCCAGCATATCTCAATCTTGTTGGGCCGGAAGAGATGACAACGGATCAGCTCACCGGTCTGTTACGCGGATGGCTCGGCCTGCCGCCTGTGCGTCTGATACCCATCAGAGAAAGCGTACTAGCGATCGCAGCGGGACTGGGTAGATTGCTTCCGAACGCTGCATGGCGCCCCGAAACAATGGCTATGCTTCGCCGCGGGAACACCGCAGACCCTGCCCCAGCGCAAGCCTACGGTATTCAGATCCGCCCCATCGCTGAAGCCTTGGCGCATGATCCAGCGACCCAGGCGGATCTGGTGGCCGCGCGCATGGCACCCTTGCTGCCGATGATACGCGGCGCTCTTGCTTTTGTTTGGATTGGTTCTGGTGTGATCCCAATTACGCTGACGCCTGAGCCAATCAACCACAATCTGCTAACAGGTTTGGGCTTAAACCAAGAGCTCGGCAGAATAGTGCTTTATGCAGGTGCAGCGCTTGACGTTGCCATTGGTCTGGCCTTGTTGTTCTGGCGTCGTCCTGCAACATGGTTTCTGTTGGGGCAGGTCGGTATAATTCTGCTGCTGACGCTACTGGCAAGCTTGGCTGCGCCGCAGGCTTGGTTAGATCCCTTCGCGCCACTATTGAAAAACTTGGCACTACTTGCCGCAAGCCTCTCCCTTTTTGCAATACGGAGATAGGAAAATGGAAACCTATCTCGTCCTGAAATGGCTTCATATCATCAGCGCCACGCTGCTGTTCGGAACTGGACTTGGCACAGCCTTCCATGGCTGGATGAGTATGCGCAGCGGCAACCCACAGGCCTTGGCCGTCACCGGACGCAGTGTGGTGCTCGCGGACTGGATTTTCACAACGCCTGCGGTGATTGTGCAGCCGGTAACGGGCATCATGCTCGCCTGGCATCTTGGTTATGCCTGGAATGAGCCCTGGCTACTCTTGGCCATGATGCTTTATCTTTTTGTTGGCGCTTGCTGGCTGCCGGTTGTGTGGCTTCAAATCAGGTTGCACCGTATGGCTAAGAATGCCCTGCGCGACGGCACTCCCTTACCGCCCGGATACTACCGCTTTGCGCGCCTTTGGTTCCTGCTGGGATGGCCAGCCTTTATTGGCGTGCTCGCCATATTCTGGCTCATGATTGCTCGGCCGGAATTCCTATGAGGCTGGGCACCATGATCCAAACAGATGAGCCAGTAGTCGTCTTCGACACCGAATGCGTACTCTGTTGTTACGCAGTTTC
>JAJTHU010000313.1 GCA_021300055.1 Nitrosomonadaceae bacterium
ATCGCTGTACAGGTTCCACAAAGTCTCTGATGGCAACTGCAACGCCATCTTCGCGGTACCGATATTGGACGACTTCTGAATGAATGATCTCGGCGACACTGAGCTGCGGCGCAGGGTGCGAATCTTTGATGAGATGGCTGCCCACCGTCCAACCGTTTCCGGTTTGAATGACGGTCTTGGGTTTCACGATGCCCGCCTCGAGCGCAGCGGCCACGGCAAATGGCTTGAACGTCGAACCTGGCTCGAAGGTATCCGTGACGCTGCGGTTACGCATCTGCGCGGGTTTGAAGTTCGCGCGATTGTTCGGATTGAAGTCAGGCATATTCACCAACGCCAGCACTTCACCGTTGCGCGCGTCGAGCATCACCAGCGCCCCGCCCTTGGCACGATTCGCCTCGACCGCGGCCTTAAGTTCACGATGCGCGACGTACTGCAGGCGCTCATCAATTGATAGCTTCAGCGGCTTACCATCGCGCGGCACCTTGAGGTTCTCTAGGTCTTCAACGATGCGGCCCTTGCGGTCCTTAATCACGCGCCGCTGACCGGTCGCCCCTGCGAGATCTGATTGGTGAGCGAGCTCAATCCCCTCTTGGCCTTGGTCATCAACACCCGTGAAGCCAATGACGTGCGCGGTGACATCGCCCGCTGGGTAGAAGCGGCGAAACTCGCGTTGCTGGAACACACCCGGCAACTTCAGTGCCATGACGCGCTGCGCTTGCTCTGGTGAGAGTTGGCGACGTAACCAGACAAAGCCGCGTTGCTTGTCCGATAGGCGCTCGGCGATGATGCGGCGATCAACATTCAGCGCCGCAGCGAGCTTGGTGATCTGCGCATCCGTTAGATCGATATCGGCAGGGCTTGCCCAGATGGATTCAACCGGTGTGGAGACCGCCAACGGCCGACCATTGCGATCCATCACGGGACCCCGCGACGCCGGCAAGTCGACGACGCGCACAAAACGCGATTCGCCCTTGGCTTGTAGGAAATCGTTGTTCAGTCCTTGCAGATAGAACGCTCTGCCGAACAGCACTAAATACAGGACCAAGCAACCAACGAGCGCAACGCGCGAACGCCAACCTTCGAGCCGCAAGCGCAGCTCAGGGGCTTGGATTTTTTTTGTGGTGTAGTTCATCGTGCCACCGCCGGAGTTGTTGGCGCCGCAGGTGGTGCGGGGGTTGCTACGGCGGGTGGTGCTGCACTTGCATGTGCTGTGGCATCCAAAACCACGATTACCGTCTTTTTGGGGTCTGGAATTAGCATGCCGAGCTGCGTCGATGCCTTCTGTTCGATGCGCTTGTGCGTGCCGAGTGTTTGGCTCTCGATCTGCAGTTCGCGCCACTCCTGATCCAAGCGGTTCTCGCGTTCTTTTTCGGCTTGCAGCTCGATAAAGGCTTTACGCGCCTGATGCTGCGACGTCACCACAGACAGCGCGCAACCGACGAGCACGGCGAGCAGGAGGAAGTTGAGGCGGGTCATGTGCGCCGCCCCTGATGCTGACCCGCACGGAATGCGGTCGCGGTACGCTCGGCCACACGCATCACGACAGAGCGTGCGCGCGGATTGGCCGCGATCTCGGCATCAGATGCGCGCACGGCGCGCCCAATCAAGCGCAGTGTGGATTCATCGATCTCGTTGGCGCGAATCGGAAAATCAGCGGGCAGCGAGTCCTTCTTCGCTGCCTTTTGCATGAAGTGTTTAACGATTCGATCTTCGAGTGAGTGAAAACTCAGCACCACCAACCTGCCTCCAGCCGACAGGCATTTCACTGCCTGCGGCAACATTGCTTCTACTTCTTCAAGCTCTTGATTGATGAAAATCCGAAGAGCTTGAAACGTGCGGGTCGCGGGGTTGAAGCCCGGCTCGCGCGTGCGGACGGTTTCACCCACGAGCTTGGCAAGCTCGCCCGTCGTCCGCAAACCTCCGCCGCTCCTTGCCGCAACAATCTTTCTTGCAATCTGCCTAGCAAACCGTTCTTCACCATAGCGCCAGATGACCTCCCCGATCTCTTTCTCTTCTGCTTTTGCCAACCAAGCTGCTACTGTTTCACCACGGCTCTGATCCATCCGCATATCAAGCGGCGCATCAAACCGAAACGAAAAACCACGCTGTGCATCGTCAAGCTGCGGTGACGACACCCCCAAATCCGCCAACACCCCATCGACTGCCTCAACACCAGCGCTTTCCAATACATCGGACAGCTCGCTCATCGCGCCGTGATGGAGTTCGAATCTTTTGTCCTTGATGTCGCACGCGTGCACGGCGTCAACATCACGGTCAATTGCAATCAGTCGTCCGTTTTCTCCCAGTTGTTTAAGGATCGCGCGCGAGTGCCCACCGCGACCAAAGGTGCAATCAACATAGGTGCCTTGCGGCTTAATACGGAGGGCCGACACCGCTTCGTCGAGGAGAACGGTGACGTGTGCTGGCTCATTCACGTGGCCTCAGAGAGTGAAGTCTTCGGTGCCAGGCGGTAGGCTCTGGGCACCCGAAGTCAGCGCGGCGATCTGCTCGTTCCACGCATTGAGAGACCACACTTCGAAGTGCGATCCCTGGCCAACAAACATCACTTGCTTCTCGATACCGGCGAACTGACGCAGTTCTGGCGAGACGAGCATACGACCGGCGTTGTCGAGGGTGAGGTCTTCAGCGAAGCCGATGAGCATGCGCTTCCAAGATGCGGCAGCGGTATTCATGGCGGGCAGCTTCATGACGCGATCGCGAATCGGCTCCCAATGCGCTTCCGGATAGAGGAGCAAGCACTTATGCGGGTGCGCTGTGAGGACAAGCTTGCCCGACGAGGGCGCAGCGAGCCCATCGCGATGCTTCACCGGGATCGCTAGACGACCCTTGGCATCCAGATTGATTTGTGACGCACCTTGGAACAACACCGACACGACGCCCCTCGAGTTCTTTTTGTCCGCTGAAATACGAAAAAACGGGGACTAAATCCCCGTAAATCCCACTTTTCACCACTTGTGGACACTATAGGTAACAAAAAACCCGCGGTCAAGCGGGTTTCGAGGATTTTTTCGTTATTTCTCAAACACTTAGCGCATATTCATCAACCAAAATCCCTGTGGAAAACTTTGTTGAAAATTAGGTAGATAGGCTTTGAACCTAAAGTAACTTCGCAGGAATTTTGCTGAAAAATCAGGCGGTTACTGTATTTTAATACAGCTTCATGCCGTTTTGGCCGCTTTTGCCCGCTTTTAGCCCGCTTCTTCCCTCAGAACCGCGAATTGAGGGCTCACGCCGTGGCTGCGCACTTCGCTGTATGCTGGACGCTCCATGCCCGAACTCGATCTTTCTTGGGGTTTTGCCGCACTCCTCGCGCTCGCATTCTTCGCGGGGCTCGTTGATTCCGTCATCGGTGGTGGTGGCTTGATTCAAGTGCCTGCGTTGTTGGTGTTCTTGCCGGGCGCACCCGTCGCAACGATCTTCGGCACGAACAAGATCATCTCGCTTGCAGGCACATCAGTCGCGCTCGCACGCATCTCGAAAAGTGTAGCGATCCCTTGGCGCACCGTGCTGCCAGCTGCATTGCTCGCCGCCGTCTTTGCATTCATTGGCGCGCGCGCTGTGACACTCATTGATCCCGCATTGCTAAAGCCGGTGATCTTGTTGCTACTCATCGCCGTCGCGCTCTATACATTCATGCGTAAGAATTTCGGCGCGTTACATCAGCCGAAGTTTGCGCAGCATCACGAGCGCCTCGTCGCGATGCTCGTCGGCGCGGGGCTTGGTTTCTACGAGGGCTTCTTCGGCCCAGGCACCGGGCGAGTAAGCGTGTGGTGAGCATCTATGGACGTTGACTGATTGCGCTGTAAACACAATGAATTTGGGGTTATTTGCGTGTGTCCACAAAATTTGCAATTTATCGTTGGCTTTTGTCGCTAATGTCCATCGTCGAGCGTCCCTGTGTAGCGATAAGAGTTTGGCGGGGAAATATTTGGGTATCTGGAATATCGCGTGGAATCGCCTTGTTGTCACGCTTGTGGAGCGTTAATGAGAGTGTATGGCGCGGATAAGG
>JAJTHU010000172.1 GCA_021300055.1 Nitrosomonadaceae bacterium
CCGCCACGGCACTGGCGGGCCGCAACCGGTGTCGCGCACCCAAGATTTGGTCGAACGCCTCTTCGCTTCGATGGGGTTCTCTGTCGCAGACGGTCCCGAGATCGAGAACGACTACTTCAACTTCACGGCGCTGAACACGCCGGAGAAACACCCAGCGCGCTCGATGCACGATACGTTCTACATCGCCGACAGCAACAAATTGCTGCGCACGCATACCTCGCCGGTGCAGATTCGTCACATGCTTGCCGTCACGGACAACGGCAAGAGACCTGACCACGCGCCGATTCGCATCATTTGTCCGGGCCGCGTTTACCGCTGCGACCACGATGCCACGCATTCACCGATGTTTCATCAGCTCGAGGGTTTATGGGTCGAGCCGGGCATCAGCTTGGCCGATTTGAAGGGCACGCTGACCCAATTTCTGAACGCGTTCTTCGAGCGCGACGATATTCAACTGCGCTTCCGTCCGTCGTACTTTCCGTTCGTCGAACCCGGCGTCGAAGTCGATATGGAGTGGGAGAAAAAAGATGGCCGCGTGAAGTGGCTTGAGATCGGTGGCGCGGGGGTGGTTCATCCCGACGTGTTGCGCAACGGTGGAGTTAATCCCGACGTGCACTCCGGCTTCGCATTCGGCATGGGGCTCGACCGGCTCGCCATGCTCAAGTACGGCGTGAATGACCTGCGCCTGTTCTTCGAGAACGATATGAAGTTCCTCGCTCAATTCCGCTAACGCGTCCCCAAACCGCAGAAGAGAAACCTACCCATGAAAGTTTCAGTAAATTGGTTGAAGGAACTGGTGGCCGTTGACTTGAGCGCTGACCAGATCGCGCACAGGTTGACGATGGCGGGTCTTGAAGTCGAAGAGCAGTCGCCGGTCGCAGGCGCATTCAACAAAATCGTTGTCGCCGAAGTTCGCCGCGTCGAGCCACACCCGAACGCGGACAAACTGCGCGTCACCGAGGTCGATGCTGGTACGGGCGCTCCGTTGCAGATCGTGTGCGGTGCGCCAAACGTTGCCGTCGGCATGCGTGTGCCGTGTGCGTTGGTTGGTGCGGTCTTGCCAGGCTTGGAGATTAAGCAAGCCAAGCTTCGCAGTGTCGAATCCAACGGCATGTTGTGCTCCGCGCGTGAACTGGGTCTGTCGGATGACCACGGCGGTCTGCTCGCCCTGCCGGCGGACGCGCCTATCGGGCAGGATGTTCGCCAGTATCTCGACCTCGACGACGTGATCCTCACGTTGAAGATGACCCCGAATCGCGGCGATTGCTTGTCGATGCTGGGTGTCGCGCGCGACCTCGCGGCCATCACGGGCGCTGCGCTTCGCATGCCAGTCACACCCACCGTGGCCAACACGGGGGCAGCTACGCGCGGGGTGAGCATCGAGGCAAACCCTGCCTGTGGGCACTATTTGGGTCGCGTGATCACCAATATCAACGCCAAGGCACCAACGCCGGAGTGGATGAAGCGGCGTTTGGAGCGTGCCGGTTTTCGTTCCATCTCCGCCCTCGTCGATATCACCAACTACTTGACGCTCGAACGCGGCCGCCCCATGCACGCGTTCGACAACGACAAGCTCAAGGGCAGCATTACCGTGCGCTGGCCGAAAGCCGGCGAACGCATGACCCTCCTGAACGAGCAAGCGGTCGACCTTGCTGCCGACATGCTGCTCATCGCCGACGAGGCTGGCCCAGTCGCCATGGGCGGCGTAATGGGTGGTCTTGAGTCGTCGGTGACTGACGTGACGACTAGCATCTTCTTTGAAGCGGCGTACTTCGCACCGGATGCGATCCAAGGCAAGACGCGCGCTCTGAACATTAACTCTGACGCCGCATTCCGCTTTGAACGAGGCGTCGATCCCGCATCGGCGAGGGAGGGTATCGAATACGCCACCGCGCTTGCTGTGGCCATCTGCGGCACACCAGCCACAGAGGTTGGCCCGATCAGCGAAGCCAATGGCACGCTGCCCACTCGCGCGCCGATCCGCGTGCGGGCGGCGCAGGTTAACGCGCTGATCGGTATGCAGATTCAGACCACCGAAATGGTCGAGATTTTGCAGCGCCTGAATTGCACGGTTTCGGCAAAGGGTGATGAGTTGATGGTCACGCCGCCGTCGTATCGCTTCGACCTCAACATCGAGGCGGACTTCGCGGAGGAAGTGGCGCGGGTGCACGGCTATGAGAACGTGCCGGCCCACCCGCCGCGCGCGACTGTCCCCATCACACATGTGTCCGACAACGTGCGCACGCGCAGTGCGTTCAAGCGTCTGTGCAGCGACTTGGGTTATCAAGAGGTCATCAACTACAGCTTTGTGCCCGAGCAGTGGGAAGTTGAACTGATGGGCAATGCCAAGCCGATTCGGCTCGCGAACCCCATCGCCTCGCAAATGAGCGTTATGCGCACCAGTCTGCTGGGAGGACTCATTGAAACCTTGCGCAACAACCTCAATCGCGGCGAAGACCGCGCCAAGCTCTTTGAAGTCGGGCGTTGCTTCTTGGGGAGCGAAGCGGATCTCGCCTGCCAGCCTGAACTGCTAGGCGGCCTGGTATTTGGCCCGCGTCATCCAGAGCAGTGGGGGCAGCCTAAAGCTGAGCGAGCCGATTACTTCAGCGTGAAGGCAGACGTCGAAGAACTGCTTGGACCGCACCTGGGCATGGCCCGTTTCGAGTCGATGTCGGCGAATCCACACCCGGCGCTTCATCCAGGGCGGTCGGCCGAAATCCGCGTCGACGGCAAGCCTGTGGGTTGGTTGGGCGAACTCCACCCGCGTTGGCAGCAGCAGTTCGACTTGCCGAGTGCTCCCATTGTGTTCAGCTTGAGCTTGGCGGCGCTCAGCGACCAAGCCCCAATCCGCTACGCGCCGATCTCGCGGATGCAGCCAGTGCGCCGAGATGTGGCGCTGTTGCTCGACGAAAAAGTGTCAAACCAAGCCATTCTGGACCGTGTCAAGAGCCTGAAGGAGACACAAAAATTGACCTATTTGGTCGATTTCGGTGTGTTCGATTTATACCGCGGTGCGAACCTCGATTCTGGGAAAAAAAGCCTTGCGTTTCGTATAGTTATGCAAGATACTGAGAGAACTTTGACAGATGTCGAGGCGGACCAAGTCGTAGCCAAGTTTGTTGAAGTAATGTCTCAAGAATTCGGCGCAACTCTCAGAAAATAAAGAGAAAAATGACAATGACGCTGACCAAGGCTGAACTGGCCGACTTGATGTTCGAAAAAGTCGGCTTGAACAAGCGCGAGGCCAAGGACATGGTGGAGTCTTTCTTTGAAGAGATCCGCATGGCACTTGAACGCGGCGACAGCGTGAAGCTGTCTGGATTTGGCAATTTTCAGCTGCGCAATAAACCGCAGCGTCCGGGGCGAAATCCCAAAACGGGCGAAGAGATTCCTATTACGGCCCGCCGAGTTGTGACCTTCCATGCCAGCCAAAAACTGAAGACCCTCGTGGAGAAGTCGTTTAATGGAAACGCAGCCGTCTAGCAGCCTGCCTGCCATCCCCGCAAAGCGCTACTTCACGATTGGCGAGGTGAGCGACCTGTGTGGCGTCAAGCCGCACGTGCTGCGTTATTGGGAGCAGGAATTCACCCAGCTCAAGCCGCTGAAGCGCCGGGGTAACCGTCGTTACTACCAGCACCACGAGGTGCTCCTCATACGCCGCATTCGTGAGTTGCTGTATGAGCATGGCTTCACCATCAACGGCGCACGCAACCGACTCGATGTTGGTGAGCCCGCCGCCGCGGCTCCCGTTGCTAAACAGGCCAACGCTCCGAGCGCGACACGTACACTTGAGATGCGCGAAGTTCGCAGCGAGCTGAAGAGCATCCTCAACATGCTCCAAGCGCCATAGCACGAGCCTGACCAGCTATAATTTGTATCTCGTCGGAGCGTAGCGCAGCCTGGTAGCGCACTTGCATGGGGTGCAAGGGGTCGGAAGTTCGAATCTTCTCGCTCCGACCAAGATTTCAAAAGCAAAAACCCAGTCGGTGAACCGGCTGGGTTTTTTGTTTTGCGGGCCAAGCTGCTGCGCCGCCGAACCACTGGCTGCCGCTACTGCATTTGCTTCCAGACGTCGATGAGCCCCAGCCAGTAAACAAAATGCGCGCGGATCGAGCCGCCGGGTGTGCTGACGCGGCCAATGCGGTTGCCGTGATAGCCAATGACCACCACCTTGCCGCGCAGCCAGTTTGGAAGGGCGCGCTCGGAGACAAGTTCACCAAACGGAATGTATTCCGTGTCGTCGACATCGCGGAACGCATCGGGGCGTACGCTGATCAGGCTTTGGCCATCTAATGCAAGGGAGCGGCCGCCAATCGACATCCGTTGCCCCGGCACGATGCTCACCGACCCGCCCAGCGCGACTTGTAGGGCAGCGACCGTGAGTGAGGGAAGCGCTTTGTCTTGGTAGCGTCCGAATGCAGGGATGAGGTCGCCGCGAACGCCATCCGCGAGCCCGACCGCAGCCGCCCGGTTGCTCAACATCGGGATTGGCATCCAGCCAGATCGTGCGGCAATCGGCGCGTTGGTCGTCGCCGCGTTAATAAAGAACCTAGTTGGCAACGCGTTTGGCTGCTTTTCTCCATCCTCGAGCTTGGCTTGCAAAACAACGCGGGTGCGCCCCATGGCGGCCGCGAGAGCGCTGTCAGCGGCCGACTCACCCGGCTCATCGTAGTGGAATTGCAGCACCACGCCACGTACGCCGGCATCGGCCAAGCGATTGATCGCGCGGGCCATGAGGGTGCGATCAATCGGGTAACCCAACTTGCGCTCGCTGGCCTCATCGACCATGACCAAGGCAAAGGGTGGTGGGTTGGATGTGCTTTGGGCGTGCGTCGCTAGGCTGAGCAGCGCCAGCCATGCGGCAACAAATATCTGCGATAACTTCATCATTGCGACCTCTCGAATTCGATTCTATGCCTCGCCGTCAGGACAGTGGAGGAATCGACTGATTCGGACCTTTAACCAATTGCGC
>JAJTHU010000071.1 GCA_021300055.1 Nitrosomonadaceae bacterium
CCAGCTCGCGAAGCGGCGCGGTGGGGCGCCGCTTGGCTGGGAGATCCTTGGTGCGGCGGACATTACTGCTGATGGGGCAGATGATCTTCTTTACTTGAGCCCTTCGAGAGAACTCCGTGCGCTGATCGCGGCGCCCGATAGAACGTGCGTAAACATTGGCGCGGGCACTGTTGGCAAAGGTGAAGCCCCGCTCTATTTTGCGGACTTTTTTAACACGGGGGGGAGCGCACTGGCTTCCATGGATACCTCAACAGGCGATGTAAAGCTGTACACCTTTGACGGTTCTGCGCTAGCACTTTCGACACCACCAGGAACGGAAGCAGTCAATGCACCGTGCACGAGAAGCGACCTATCCGTGGCCCCCAGAATCACCTTACTTGGTCGTATCGACCCAAGCTGGTTGCCGCTGGCGCTTGGCGACTTTACTGGCGACGATATCCTAGATATCGTCTGGGCGACGCCTGATCGTCGGCTTGTTTTATGGAGGCTAATCTCCCCCTCTCGCGTAGAGGTGAACTCCGACGCTGGTCGCATCCCCGATGAGCTAACGGTAATTCAAACCAACTCAGGGGCAGCGGTTACACCGCAAAGATTGTCAGGCTAGGTTTAGGTAAGCCAGCCTCGGCGTTGAAATTCGCCTGCGAACTAAATCACAATTCTTGACATGGGCCCCCAGTCTGGGCGTTTCGACGTGAAGCTTCCGCGGCCCAGCTGCGGGAGAATCCTAGGATCGCTTTGGGTCACCAACAGCGGTTCCTCGCATTGAAACAAAGCCGCACTACTTCTTCGCCGCCGGCGCTTTGTACGCCGCAATTGACTTCGCGATGTCTCGGTACTCCTCGCAATTCTTGCCGCAAATCTTTTCCAGCCTCGCGAGGTGCTCGCGCGCTTTATCCAGCTGATTGATTTTCAGATAGCCCTCGCCGATGTACTCGTGCGCGCCGCGATGATTCGGGTTTAGCTTGAGCGCGATGTTGTAGTGCTTGAACGAATCATCCATCTGGTTGAGATTGCGATGTGCGTAGCCGAGATAGTTGTGCGCATCGGCGTTTTCGTTGTTGGCAGCGACCACTTTGCGAAACTCCTTGATCGCGTCTTCCCACTTGCGCGCGGTGATGGCTTTTTTGCCGGCCTCGAAGGCTTTGTCTGCCGCATTCACTTCGGGGGCAGAATCAAAACCAGCGGCGTGCACACCCGCTGAGAGCCCCGCAGCACCGATAAAGAGCCCCACACAGACTGCTCGCGCGACTGCGACGACGCGTGACACGTTGGCGCGATGAATTTGCGGTGATGCGGCATTCACGTGATTGAGCGACATAATCATCTCCTTGAACAAGATGTCCATGATACGAGGGAATGATGCAAACAGTTTCATGCAAGGCGTGGGGGCCACCTGAGTCTTTGGTAGTTGAGGACGTCGCATCGCCGCGCGCAGAGCCGGGCGAGGTGGTGGTCAGCGTGAAAGCCTGCGGTGTGAATTTCCCGGACACGCTGATCATTCAGGGCAAGTACCAGTTCAAGCCGCCCTTCCCGTTCGCGCCGGGTGGCGAGGTCTCTGGTTTGATTAAGGAAGTTAGCGCGGGCGTCACGCACGTCAAACCTGGTGACGCGGTGATTGCCTTCACGGGCTGGGGCGGCTTTGCAGAGGAAGTGAAGTGCGATGCGCGCCAACTCATTCCACTACCGCCAGGCACGCCGTTTCCACTCGCCGCAGGCTTTGTGATGACCTATGGCACGAGCTACCACGCGCTCAAAGACCGCGCAGCGATTCAGCCCGGCGAGACGCTACTCGTGCTCGGTGCGGCTGGTGGGGTGGGGCTTGCCGCTTGCGAAATTGGCGCAGCGATGGGGGCGCGTGTGATTGCTGCGGCGTCTAGCGATGACAAGCTCGCGGTGTGTCGCCAGCACGGCGCGACCGAGACGATCAACTACACGAATGAGGACTTGCGCGAGGCGATGAACCGCATCACCGGCAAGCGCGGCGTCGATGTGGTGTACGACCCGGTTGGCGGCGCATACAGTGAGCCCGCGTTTCGCTCGCTCGCATGGAAAGGCCGCCATTTGGTGGTCGGCTTTGCCAATGGCGAGATTCCGCAGTTGCCCATGAACCTCGCGTTGCTCAAAGGGGCATCGCTCGTCGGCGTGTTCTTCGGCGCGTTCGTCAAAGCAGAGCCACAAAGTGCCGAAAAAAATCTACGCGAACTGATGGGCATGCTCGCGGCGGGCAAACTCAAGCCGCTGATCTCCAAAACCTACCCACTGCACCGCGCCGCCGACGCGCTCAACGACGTGATGCAGCGCCGCGCCGTCGGCAAGATTGTGCTGCTTACGTCGTAACTTACTTCGTCGCTTATTTAGTTGGTTTGAGTCGCACCGGGATAGAAACGTTGCAAAGCTCGACGTAACCCGCTGGGCGTTTGAACCAGCCATTCGGATCACCCGCGCCACGATTGCGCAACGCTTCAACCGCCTGCGTGAAGCTTGGCGAATCGGTGCGCATCACTTCAACCGGCACTCGCTCGCTGGCAGGCAGATCCGCCGCGAGGCTGACCGCACGCAGTGGTGTGGTTTCTGCTGGTGTCGCATAGAAGCCCAATGGTCGTGTGCCGCGCGGCAGGATAGAGAGCAGCGGCATGCCTTGCAGCACACGCCCGACCACGGTGATGTTTCGGTCTAAATGCCTTGGTGCATGGCCGATGATGGCGTAGAGCGATGCGCCATTGCCAGAGGTGCTTTCGTTGCCGCGCCCGACGCCCACAACACCATAGCAGTGCGCGCCCCACACGGTGTTGGTTTTCGGGTCACGACCCGCGTGAAAGCCAGACGCAAAGCCTACTTCTGCAGCGTAACCGTCGCGATCCGGCAGCGCATCAAACGCAAAACGTTTGAATGCCTCTGCGGACAACGTGCGCTCGAACTCAGGCGCAAGGCTTGGCTTGGCCGAGCCAATCGGTTTGCGCGGCACCTTGTCGACTGGGTCGCCCCACTGCACGACATAGTTGTCCTGTGAGCGCACGATGGCCAAGCCGTCGAAATATTTTTCGCGGATCAGCGTCCGGATGTTGGCGACATGTTCAGGTGCCAGATTCGGGGCCAATTCGATCACCACACGCCCTGTCGGGATGTCGAGATAGACCACGTTCTGTGGGTCCGGAGTACGCCAAGCGTCAGCAGGTGCAGCAGCGACGATGTCGCCAAAGCTGCGGGGAGTGCTCGTGCTAGCGGCCGCAGCGGGCTGCGTCTGAGCTGGAGGTTGGGCCGGCGTTTGCGCCAGCAGCGGCACGGCACAGACGGTAAGCGTTAGTCCGAGGCAAATGCCAACGATACGTGACGCGGCATTTTGCGCAAAACGAAGATAGGTCAGCATGTTAGCTAGCCTTATGAAGGTGAATTCAAGATGTTGTCATATTACAAGCGACGGGCAATGCACCGCGCGTAGTGGTAACGATACGACACCAGCACAAATTTGTTTCAATAATCTGTCTGTGCTGCGCTGCGACAAATAAAATTCGTCGCGCTGCTGTATTTGCGTTGCCGTTCTCGCGTTGCCAAGGTTCGGGCAGCGCTGATGTTGAGTCACCCGTTCATTCACCTTCCCCAGGAGTCCACATGTCATCGCCCATTGGTGCCCGCAACAAGACACCGCGCGTTTCAAAGATCGCCCTGCACGTTGCTGCCGTTCTGAGCATGTCCACGATGCACGTCGTCATCGCGCAAGAAGCAAAACCTGCTGACAAACCGGAAGCCGGCAAACTTGAGACCATCACCGTGACGGCAGAACGCCGCGCAGAGAACATCAAGGACGTGCCATCGTCGATCTCCGCTGTTAAAGGCGAGAAACTCGACGTACTCAACTCGGGTGGCCAAGACGTTCGCATGCTCGCTGGTCGCGTACCGAGCTTGAACATCGAATCGTCGTTTGGACGTGCTTTCCCGCGCTTCTACATTCGCGGCCTTGGCAATGGTGACTTCGACATCAATGCATCGCAGCCCGTATCGCTCGTGTATGACGACGTCGTGCAAGAGAACCCCATCCTCAAGGGCTTCCCACTGTTCGACTTGGACCAGATCGAAGTGCTGCGCGGCCCACAGGGCACCATGTTCGGTCGCAACTCGCCCGCAGGTGTGGTGAAGTTTGATTCCGCTAAGCCACGCTTCAACAACGAAGCTTATGTATATCTCGGCTTCGGTAAAGACCGTGCTAACTCGCTCGAAGGTGCATTGAACGTGCCGGTGAGCAAAGAGTTCGCGGTGCGCCTTGCGCTGCAGCTGCAGAACCGTGACAGCTGGGTATCCAACACCAACGGCCGTGGCCCGACGTCGACGCTGGAAGGCTATCGTGACGGCGCGTTCCGCTTGCAAGCACTCTACAAGCCAAGCAAGGACTTCGAAGCGCTGTTTAACGTCCACCGCCGCGACCTCAACGGTTCGGCTCGCGTTTTCCGCGCCAACATCATCAAGCCGGGAACCAACGAATTGGTCGCCAACTTTGACCCAACCCGCGTGTCCCTGGACGGTGTTAACAGCCAGGACGTGACCACCAACGGCGGTAGCGTGCGCCTGAAGTGGAACCTCGGCAGCACGACGTTCAACTCGATCACCGGCTATGAATCCGTGACGTCGCTCTCGCGTGGTGACATCGACGGCGGTTTCGGTGCCGTGTTCCTGCCCGCCGGCCTGAGCGGCCCAGGCGTCATCCCGTTCGCGGCTGAATCTGCCGACGGCCTGCCTAAGCACAGCCAGTTCACGCAAGAATTCCGCTGGGAGTCCAACAACGCGAAAGGTCTTAAGTGGCTCGTCGGTGCTTATTACTTCGACGAGAAGCTCGACATTGACAGCATCAACTTTGATTCGCTGGCACCGGGCAATCCACGCAACGGCTTCGCACGTCAGAACCAGAAGAACAAAGCCTATGCGTTGTTCGGCTCGGTCAACTTTGATGTGACCAAAGACCTGAACATGCGTACCGGCCTGCGCTACACCAACGATAAGAAAGACTTCTTCGCTGATCGTCTGCAAGCGCCTCCGTTCTCGCCAACCTTCATCGGCCGCCGCACCACCAGCACCTCAGCATCCGACGTAAGCTGGGATGTTTCGGGCACGTACAACCTAACCAAAGAGACCAACCTGTACGCACGCGTCGCCAAGGGTTTCCGCGCACCGTCGATCCAGGGCCGCCTCTTGTTCGGCGACACGCTTTCGATCGCCAACTCGGAAAAAGTCATCTCGTATGAAGCTGGTGTGAAGACCGACTTCGCCGACAAGCGCGCACGTCTTGCCGCAAACGTGTTCCGCTATGACGTGAAAGACCAGCAGCTCACCGCCGTCGGTGGCGCCGCCAACTTCAACCGTTTGATCAACGTGTCGAAAACATCTGGTCAGGGTTTCGAACTCGACCTCGACGCTTACCTGACCGACAACCTGTTGCTGTCGGTTAACGGCAGCATCAACGACACCGAAATCAAGGACCCATCGGCTCGCACACAGGTTTGTGGCTCGGGCTGCACGCCGACCGACCGCGTCGTGGTTCCGGGAGCACCTTTCACGCCAGCCATCGTCTCGATCACCGGCAACCCGTTGCCACAGGCACCGAAGTACGTTGCCAACGTAACCTTGAAGTACTCGATCCCGCTCGCCGGTGGTGAGTTCTACGTCTACACCGACTGGTCGTATCGCTCGAAGATCAACTTCTTCTTGTACGAGTCGCGTGAATACACTGGCCCAGCGCTCACCGAAGGTGGTCTGCGTCTTGGCTACAAGTGGGCTGACGGCAAGTACGAAGCGGCCGTGTATGGTCGCAACATCACCAACCAGATTCGCGTGGTTGGCGGTATCGACTTCAACAACCTGACAGGCTTCATCAACGAGCCGCGCTTCTGGGGCGTTCAGTTCAAAGCGAATTTCTAAGCTACTGCAACAACGCTTCAACGCAAAAACGGCCTCGCAGCGATGCGAGGCCGTTTTCATTTGTGCTGGCGCTCCTCCGCCGACCCCCTACAATGCTGGCTTGACTCAGTAAACGACCATCACCATGTCCAACAAAACTACTACGCTGCGGGCCGAGTTCAACCCGCTGATTCGCCCTTACTTGGTCGTGACCATTGGCTTTACGATGGTCGCAACCATCATTGGCATTCCGATCGCGATCGTTTGGTTTCTTGGATTGGGCCAATGGTGGGCACGGCACTACTTTGAAAAGCTCGAGTGCGAGCTAACGGATAAATCGATCCGCTTTCGGAAAGGCATTCTTGTTCAAGTGGAAAAGACTATTCCACTCGAGAACATTCAAGACGTGACGTTCATCGAAGGGCCAATCTTGAAGCATTTCAACTTGAGCACACTCAAATTTGAAACTGCTGGTGCCAGCAACCCAGCGATGGCGAATATGGAACTCACGGGCATCATCGACGCTCAAGAGTTTCGCAATTGCATCCTCAGCGCACGTGACGCGCTCAAGCAGAATAGCGGCGCGAGTGCTGCATCGCTCGCCAACCAAGACTCGACGCTTGCGGTGTTGCAGCGTATCGAAGTCAAACTCAACGAGATTTCGGAGCACTTGGCGTCGAAGCGTTAGCCGGCTGCTTCAGTCGTCCCCATCACCCCCCTATCGCTTAGCCCACCGGCTGAATGAGCCGGTATGATTTAAAGGCCCCTATGCTTATCGTCCACCACCTCGAATACTCGCGCTCACAACGCATTCTTTGGCTGCTTGAAGAGCTGAAGGTACCTTACGAGATCAAGCTTTACAAACGCGACCCCAAGACCCGCCTCGCGCCGCCAGAACTCAAAGACATTCATCCGCTTGGCAAGTCGCCGGTCATCGAGGACAACGGCGAGATCATTGCCGAGTCGGGCGCCATCATCGAGTACCTAGTTGAGACCTACGGTCGCGATGCCGAAGGCGAGTTGGCGCGGTTGCAGCCACGCGTTGGCAGCAAAGCGCATCGGCAGTGTCGCTTTTGGATGCACTACGCAGAAGGCTCGTTGATGAATTGGTTGGTGATGAAGCTTGTCTTCACCACGATCCCCACACAGCCGATGCCGTTCTTTGTGCGCCCAATCGCACGTGAGCTGTGCAAGACAGTGCTCGCCAAGCTAGTTGATCCGAACGTCAACAACGCGCTGGCGTTTATGGAATCGCACCTATCCGACAACACGTGGTTCGCGGGTGACGACATCACGATGGCGGATTTCCAGATGAGCTTTGCGGTGATCGCCGCACTCTTCCGCAGCACGGAACCCAGCAAATACCCAAATCTTCACGCCTTTAAGGATCGCATTGAGGCGCGCGCGGCTTACAAGCGGGCCCTCAAAAAAGGCGGCCCGCCACTTGCGGACTTTCAGACGGCGCGTGCCTAAGCGGCCGAATTCCCTCATAGTCTTGAACTTTTCCGGGTTCGCTGGGCTCTGACTCGCTAACGCTTTTGTTTGGCTCGCCCCGCGCGTCAGCCAGATCAACGACAACAACCAAAATATTGCCGGCACGACCACCGTCTCGCCCGCCCCGCCTAACACCATGTTTGAGTTTTCTCCCGAGTCCGGGCTTTGGGGCTTGTTTGCCTCAGCATTCATTTCAGCCACCCTACTCCCAGGCTCATCGGAAGTCGTGCTGGTTGGCTTGCTCGCCAAATATCCCGAGATCATCGTCACCGCCGTCATCGTCGCGACGGTGGGCAACACTTGCGGCGGCATTACTTCTTACTGGCTTGGGCGGCTGGTGCCCAATCGCGCGGAGGGCCGCGCTATTGAGTGGCTTAAGAAGTACGGCTTATGGTCGTTGCTGTTTAGCTGGGTGCCATTGTTCGGCGACGCGCTATGTGTCGCGGCGGGATGGATGCGCTTTAACTTCTTTGCGTGCATGGCGCTCTTTGCCGTGGGCAAACTGTTCCGCTATGTGTTGGTCGCGGGCGGCGCAACGTGGTTCTTCGAATCCATCTGGCCCTGGATCAAGACCACCTTCGGCATCTAAGCGCGGTGCGCCAAAAGCATCAATCCAGCTTCTCAAATCGCGGCATGATCTTGCCGTCGATCTCTACCGTACCGACAAACATTTCATACGGTCGCACCCAAAGCCCGCTCGCGTTGTAGAGCGGGCGGTAGACCACGACGACCTCTAAGGTTTCGCTGTGGCGGGCAACGCCAATCACTTCGTATTCGCCGCCTTTGTAGTGGCGGTAACGCCCCGCGGCAATCTCAGACAGCGGCGGCAGCGTGTCCCCGAGCGCCATTAGCGAATCGTTACCCAAGGCACCTCAAGCCAATTGTCCGCGCGGTGCACGACATCGAGATTGCTGCGCATCGCCCACGGAATGATCTGAAGGTGGAGCGGCAAGTGATACACACCATCGTTATGCATCTTGAAGGCTTCGATGACTTGCGCCATGCGCTTCTTGTCGTCGAGTTCGCCCTTGAGTTGGCCGATCAACGCGTCGAGCTTGGGGTCTTTGTAGTTACCATAGTTGTAATCACCGTCGCCCGCGGTGTTTCGACTATGCAAAACAGGCTGCAGCGTGAAGATCGGATCGAAAGTCGATCCACCCCAGCCGAGCATGTAGAAACTGGTATCGAGCTTTTGTAGCTTGGCAAAATAGTTCGACACCGGCATCGCGTTGACCTTTACGCGAATGTTGATCTTGGCGAGCATGCCCGCGACGGCCACGCAAATGCGTTCATCGGCGAGGTAGCGGTTGTTCGGGCAATCCAAGGTGATGTCAAAGCCGTTTGGATAGCCTGCTTCCGTCAGCAATTTCTTTGCTGCAGCCACATCAAGCGGCAAGCGTTGTGTGAGCGAACTCGGCAAACCAGCGGCCGTGGGGTTTGGGTGCACCAAACCCGTCGGCGTCGAGAGACCGCGCATTACCGTGCGCTGAATCGCAGCAATGTC
>JAJTHU010000087.1 GCA_021300055.1 Nitrosomonadaceae bacterium
CAGGCCGTCACGTACGTGCATTCGCCTGATCTTTGCCAGCATTCCCACTTGAATCACCCTTCATTCTCCCCGCCCAATTTCTAGGCAGGGTACGTGAATCAGGTGGGTCAAATTTCAACGACAACTACCCCTTCAGGTGGGTCAATTTCGCGCGGCAATCAACAATCACGCCGCTGGACGCGCCGCAGGAATTTCTGTCCGAGGCCACCCGGGAGCGGGAAGCCCGGTCGGCCGCGCAGGACACCGCGTTGATGCGGGCGCTCGGACTGGCACACCACTGGCAACGCCTGCTGGATGAGCAGCGGGCTGCGTCGGTGGCGGAGATCGCCGAGGCCGAAGGCATGGACGTGACACAGGTGCGCCGGGTCATGCGGCTGACGCTCCTGGCCCCGGAGGTCGTGGAACGGCTGGTGGGCTCGCCCGATGCCGTGCTGGAGAAGGTGATGCGCCGTCCCTGGCCCAACTGCTGGGGTGAGCAAACTTTGGTTTACTTGAAATGCATATGACATCGCAATTCCCAATTACAAGCTCGCCAAAGACACTAGCCGACCCTCAGCTAGTCGCCTTGAGCTCTTGGCCCTCGTCCTTCATCTTGCTAAGCAGGCGAGCCAGACGCAGTTGTGGGTCAAGAAGTGGATCGGTGATATGAGCAAGGTATGACTTGGCCGAGGCATCAATTTCAACGTCTCCAATGTGCACACTCCCATGCAAGATGAACGGTGGAAGAAACTTCATCCCAATCAAATTAGCGGTCTGTTGCAGTGGTTTCAAAAGCTCGCTCATCGAGTAATTGTTGTATCCGCCACTTTGATAGGATTCAGCCGGTCCCCCTGTCGAAATAGCCGAGACCCATTCCTTGCCCTGCAAAGCAACGCCGCCTGGGCCATACGCCCAACTATAGGTAAGTACATCATCAAACCATTTCTTCATCAACGGAGGAGTTGAATACCACCAGAAGGGATGCTGGAAAACAATTCGGTCGTGCTCTAGCAACAGCGCTTGCTCTCGCGTGACATCTATGCACCAGTCAGGGTAGCGCTCATACAGTCGATTGACGGTGATGTCCGCTTGTCCTTCCAATGCCTCCAGCCAGCGCCGGTTGACTCGGGAGTTTGCAAGTTGAGGATGAAATGCGTTGACAAGAGTTTTCATGGGCATCCCCCTTCTTACAAGTTGATATTGCCTTCAAGCAGGGATGCCATCCCCATGTTGGCATATAGACCGCGGTGAATAGTTTCCAATTGCTGGTTGTAGGGAGTAATCGCTGCGCCCATGCCCAAGAAGTCAACGGCCGTACGGAAGGGGCGTTGCTTGGCTGGTGTCGCAACCAAACCTGCAATCGCATCCGCAACTCGCTGGGGGTCTTGAGCTGGAGTCGCTGCGACCAGGGAGATGAATCCTTGCAGTGCAGCATCCGGCTGTTTTGCAAACTCGCCATAACCCGAAGCGCGCGCAGCGTCGCTGGGATGCATGAGATTGCTGGAAAACTCCGTGTTGTAGCCGCCTGGCTCGACTACCACGCTATCAATTCCAAGCGGCGCGAGTTCGACCCGATAGTTTTCAGCCATGGCTTCCAAAGCCCATTTGCTGGCGTTATAGGGGCCGTAGAAGGGCATCACGACGCGCCCAAGCAGGCTCGAAACATGGATCAACAGCCCTGAACCCTGCTCTCGCATTCCAGGCAACACAGCGCGGTTGACTCGTGCGACCCCGAAAACATTGATGTCAAAGAGGCGCTGCCAGTCTTGACTACTGAAGCATTCCTGGATGCCATGCACGCCAACCCCTGCATTGTTGATCGCCACGTCGATCCTGCCCCCTAGCGCTTCGCGGGCTTTGGCAACCCCGATTTCGACACTTTGGTCATCGGCCACGTCCATTTCGACGATCGTCGCGCCAGCGGCCTCGAGGCGCTGTGCATGCGCTGCATTGCGGCCTCTTGGGTCACGCAGCGTGCCAACGACGCGGTGGCCTTGCGATAGCAGCGTGAGTGCAGTCAAACGACCGAAGCCGCCCGAGACGCCAGTGATGAGGATTGCCTGAGACATGTGATTCTCCTTAGCTGAATTTGGGAGTGTTGGAACGGTAAGTGAGTGCGGAATGGACTTTACTGAGCAGATGAACAAAAATAAACGCTCGAAAATTGACGATATTTTTCGTATATTCTGAACAATCAGGGTGATCAGGAGCTAAATTTGGATTTGTTCGTTGCGATGCAGACCTTTGCCAAGGTAGCAGAGTTGGGCAGCTTCACACAGGCTGCACAGGTTCTTCAATTGCCCAATGCGTCCGTGTCGACACGTGTCTCGCAGCTCGAGGATCGACTCGGGGTGAAGCTTTTTGCGCGGACTACACGGCGGGTTCGTCTTACGGACGACGGTGCTGCTTACTTACTGACTGTGCAACGCCTGCTGGCCGACATTGACGAAGTGGAAGACCACCTCAAGGGGCGCACCCGCAAGCCACGCGGCCGCATACGAATTGACGTACCTGCTTCGGCTGGCAGGCATGTCATTGCACCGGCCCTGCCTGAGTTCCTGCAGCGCTACCCTGACATCACCGTAGATCTTGGCTGCACAGATCGCCCTGTTGATCTCGTCGCAGAAGGGGTGGATTGCGTGATACGTGGCGGCAACGTTTTAGATGATTCACTTGTTGCCCGGCGTCTCGGTGATTATGAAGTGATTACTTGTGCAGCGCCCAGCTACCTCGAAAAACATGGACCCCCTGCATCACCACTGATGCTACAAGGTCATCAAGCAATCAACTTCTTTTCTGCCCGAAATGGCAAGGTTATGCCATTCGACTTCATGATCGATGGGCAGTTGCAGGCAATGGTGCTTCCGCATCAAGTCGCCACCAACGATGCAGACACCTATCTGGAGTTCACCCGCCGGGGTTTGGGCTTGGCACAGGTTCCGAGGTCAAAGATCGTGCTGGACATGTTGGCCACTGGGGTATTGGTTCCCGTCCTTGAGCCATGGAGCCCAAGTGGCTTTCCGATTTATCTTGTCTATCCTCGCACGCGCCACCTCAGCGCGCGTGTTCGAGCTTTTGCTGATTGGGCGGCTGAACTTTACTCTGCAATTTTTGATGAACAAAAGCGGGCGTGAGTTTTTTGGGTACGGCAACAATCAGTGTCGTGCAGTTTGCTTACGGTCGCCAGCGCCACAGGAATTGCCAACCACAACCCACCGCCTCTAAACCCGCGCCAGCAAAGGAAATGGCCTCGAGAACGCTCGCGTGGCCACCAGAGAAAACGGAGAACAGAGAGGCGTCGGTGGGGGCAAAAACGCCGACTTCGCAGGGGTGGCGCTCGCGAGGCCAGACCCGAAAACTGCGCCAACACTGGGGGAACGGACAAAAAAAATCCCAACCGGATAAGGGTTGGGATTTCACATTATGGTGGAGCCGGCGAGAATCGAACTCGCGTCCGCAAACCCTCCACAGGCCGCTCTACATACTTAGAGTCCATTATTTGATTTCGCCCCGCAGACGCCAATGGTCGGGCTGCTACAGTGCTAGCCACCTAAATTTAGCGTTGCAGCAAGTAGCCCGCAGCAACGCGATCCTCGTTAATGACTCTGCTGTGTATTGCTACACCTGACGTTGAGGCCCATCAGTGCAGAGCGCGGCCGGTTATTAAGCGGCTAGTGCGTAGTTTTCGTCGTTTGCGACTATTTGTTTGTGGGTGTATTTACGAGGTAGCCACGCCTCGGTATGCACGGTTCTGCTTAATGTCCACGTCGAAACCAGGTCGGCCCCTTTCAAACGCGTTTTTCGCTTAATGCGTGGGCGAATCTGACACTTCCAGTGCTCGCCGTACGGCCTAGTACGGCTGCCGGGTTGGCAAATTCGTCGGTGTCACCTTCACCCACTTGCTACAGCGCTAAACGCATTCGACTGCTTGCTCGCATACGATGCCACGAACAAACAAATCTCGAAGTACCCTAATTATCTCACGCACTTGATTTGAGGGTACTTTCCACCATTGCAAGTAGTGCGGCGGGTGATGCGGCGCGCGCATCGGCTTGCCAGTGGGCGGGATCAGTGCCGCCGAGGTATCCCCAATCTGCAACGATGCCCGGCATCCCGGCGGCGCGTGCGGCTTGGATATCGCGCTCGTCGTCACCGATGTACCAGCAGTTCGGTGGTTCCACGCTGAGCAACTCAGCGGCGTGCAGCAGTGGAGCAGGGTGCGGTTTGGCATGCGGCGTGGTGTCGCCGCTCACGATGCAAGTGGTGCGTTGATGAAGCCCGAGGGTTTGCACGATCGGTGTGGTGTAGCGGGTGGCCTTGTTGGTCACGATGCCCCACGCGATACCGCGTGATTCGATTGTGCTGATGAACCCGTCAATCCCGTCGAAAAAGCGCGTGTCAACGCACAGGCGCTCGGCGTAGTACGCGAGGAACGCGTCGCGCAATGTGATGAAGTCCGGGTCTCCCGGCGCCTTGCCGAAGCCGACCCAAACCATCCCCCGACCGCCCCGTGATACGTGCGGTCGGTAAGCGGATAAAGGCAAATGGTCGAGCCCATGTGCCGCACGAAGTTGATTGGCAGCAAAGGCAAGATCGGGCGCGGTATCGGCAAAGGTGCCGTCGAAATCGAAGAGGATCGCCTTCGGTGGCCGAACGCGCAAAACCCCAGGCGCGCCGCTCATGCGCGCAGGATATCGAGTGGCTTGAATCGCTGCTTAAAGACGCCGCTGGCGCTGCCACCCAAGAAGGACTCGATGACCGTCGTGTAGAGCGCGTGGTAGTCGATCACTGGTGGAGGGCCATCGATCTGGAATACGTCGACGACCGGCATCGGCTCACCAAGTAAGCCGCCCTTGACGCGTCCGCCCGTGACGAGATGCACGCCGGCCCAGCCGTGGTGGGTGCCTTGTTTCTCATTCTCTTTCGGGCTGCGACCAAACTCGTCGTAGGTGAACAGCAGCGTGTCTTGCCAGCGGCCAATTTCTTGCATGCCGCCGCGGAATGCGGCAAGGCCCTCAGCGAGTCGTGTGAGGGCGGGGCCGTGATACTTGAGCTGATCCCAATGCGTGTCAAAGGCGTGGTGATGGTCGCCGTCTTCGCTGTTGAGCGTGATATGTACGACGGGTGGTGCCATGCCCGCCGCGGCAAGTTCAACGGTGGCTTGTAGTGCGGTGCCGAAGCTGTCTTGTGGGAACGGCGTGCGCAGGGCGCTACCTGCGCGGCGCAGCGGCCAGCGGGTGGGCACCTCACGCGCTTTGCTCGTGGTCAGCAACGCGTCAGCACTGGGTGCCGTACTCGACAACCAATGCGTCGGTTGCAATAAATTCACGACGCCAAGTCGAGCGCCGCCGCCCCGGAAGGGGCCCATCGGGTCAGCTTCACGAATGTCGAGGTCGCCGAATGCAAACGCATCGATCGAGTCACGCGCCCACTTGCCGTTGCGCGCAAACGCACGTGTCATCCAGCCATCGTCGTAATACTCGTCGGGGCCAGCGCCGGTGAACTGCGTTTCAGCGTCGCGGTAGTGTTGATTGGTCACCTCTTGTTGGCCGATACCCTGCAGCAATGCGAGTTGACCGTCTTGCCATAACGGCATCAGCGCTTGCAAGCTGCGATTGAGCCCCTGACGCGGATTGAGCAAGATGGTTTGCTCTCGCTTCAACGCGATATTGGGGCGCATTGTGTAGTAGCGCGGATTGTCGAGCGGCACCAGCGTGTTGTACGCATCGTTACCCGCCTTCAGATACACCATCACCACGAGTTTTTCTGCTGCGCCGCGCGTTCTTTCGTTCGCGCTGGCCGCGCTGGCAAATGCAGGCAACGCGCCGCTAATGCCGAGGGCGGAAGCTTTCAGCAGAAATTCGCGACGATCTTTCATGCAGGTTTGCGGCAGGCGACGATGTAATTTACGGACACGTCGTCGTTGAGACGATAGACCTTGGTAAACGGATTGTAAGTCATGCCGGTGAACTCGCTCACCGTGAGACCCTCGTCACGCGCGAGCGTGGCAAGCTCTGCGGGCGTGATAAAGCGGCGGTATTCGTGCGTACCTTTCGGCAGCAGGTTCAGCACGTACTCGGCGCCGACGATCGCGAACAAAAACGACTTCGGGTTGCGGTTGAGGGTCGAAAAGAACAACCAGCCACCGGGCTTCGCAAGCGCAGCACACGCGCG
>JAJTHU010000014.1 GCA_021300055.1 Nitrosomonadaceae bacterium
GTCCTCGCACTGGCGCGTGCCCTCGATGCGCGCCTCGCGTTCTTGGACGGTGTGCTTCAGCAAGCGGCCAACACCGCAAGTCCCACCGATCAGGCCGCCGGGTCTGCAGATGACGGTAGCCTGAACGCCCGCTGGCAGGCACTGCCCATTGTTTCAGACGCGAAGGTGCTCGCCACACTCAACGAACGATTTGATGCCTATCGTCGTGCGCAACAGGCGACCAACAAAGCTGCGACTGCACGGGCACGTTCTGCCAACGCAGAACAAGCGCAGCAGGCGCAGGCTGAAGAACAAGAAGCACTGCGTAGCTTGTTGGACGCTGCCGAAGCTTCGCTCGCCGCAGGGCACGTTGTCGAAGCGGCCACCTCGCTTGCGGCAATCGACGCCGCGATCAAGTCCAAAAAGGGAAAGATCCCGCTCGCTGCGCGCATTGAACGCGTACGTGCCGAGATCGCCCGGTTGAAAGGATGGCAACACTGGGGTGGCGGCCGTGTCCGGGAAGATCTCGTATCCGAGGCGGCCCAACTGGCGGAGGCGATCAAGGACCCCAAGTTGCAAGTGCGCAAGCATGCGGAAGCGATCGAACAGCTTCGCAACCGTTGGAAAGAACTCGACAAGCTCGGCGGCGCGAGTTCGAAAGAACTTTGGACTAAGTTCGATGCATCGCTGAAGGGCGCGCACCTGCCCGTTGACGCAATGGTCGCGAAGCAAAAAGCCCAGCGCCAGGAAAATCTGGCGCAGCGCAACGCCCTCATCAAGAAACTGCAGTTAGCAACCTCGACGTTGCTTGTCGACGGCAGCACCGACTGGCGCGCAGTCGCGCGGGAAATTGAGTTGTTCAATACCGAGTGGCGCAAGTTTGGGCCGATTGAACATACGGTACCGCACAAGGCCCAAGCCGCCCTGCTTGAGGCACAGAAAGCTGCGTTGGAGGCGCTCGAGAAGCCGCTCGCCGACGCACGCCGAGAGCAACTCCACCAGCGGCAGCTGTTGGTGGAGCGCGCACGTGAAATCGCCGCACAGACAGATGCGCGTGACACCATCAACCGCGTCCGCGCGCTGCAGGCAGAGTGGCAACAACATGCTAAGGCCATGCCGCTTGCACGCCACGACGAGAATCGCCTGTGGAATGAGTTCAAGAGCGCCACGGACGCGGTTTTCAAGGCGCGTGACGCGGCAACTGCCGTACGCAACGCCGCGACCAAGACCCAGCTTGAAGCGAGCGATGCGCTTATCGAAAAACTAACTGCCCTGCGTGAAGATACGCCCGCGGCTGAGATCCGCCGTGTGCTGAATGAAGTCGATAGCGCATGGCGTAAGCGGGTTGACGTGCCGCGTCACCTCGCGGCCAAGCTCGAGAGTCGCTATCGCGCCGCACGCGACCACGCTCGCGATCTTGTGGCGGGTGGCGCAAAGCGCTCCTGGGCGACGATTTGCGATGCGCTCGCACGCAAACTCGCATTGTGTGTTTCGCTGGAGAACCGTCAGGCTGAAACTGTGGAAGAAGAGTGGGCCGCGTTGCCATCGCTTCCCACTGAATGGGAAAACGCCTTGCGCGCCCGTCGCGATGGAAATGCAACGGCTACAGCTTCGGCTGGCATGGATGCCAACGATGCCCTCCTGCAGCTCGAGGCCGCATTGGAGATCGCCTCACCGCCAGCATTTCAAGCGGCACGCACACAACTGAAGTTGCTCGCACTCAAGCGCGCAATCGAACGACGCGAAGTTCCGGTTGATCCGCGCACCGAACTGCGACGCTTGGTCGCGGTTGCGGTCAGCCACCGTTTTGCCGACGCGAGCGGCAGCAGCCGCTTTGCCGCCATCACAAACGCGCTGCGAAGCAAACCGCTCGCCTAGTCCCGAGCCAGTTGACAAACCGCGCAATGTCAAACGGCCTAACGCGTTGCACCGTCAGCTTCCATCCGCGTGCGTCCGCGCGGGTAGCCGTGCTGCGCGTGCTGCTCAGCGCGACGTGGATCGTGGTATGGATCCCGCTCGCGGACGCGCAGGCTCCCGCTGCGCCGATCATCGCCGCCCCCGCTCCAAGCGTCACTTCAACCAACCTGCCCTATCGGATCGAGCGATTCCGCGACGCGGGTCCGATCGCTGGTGTGGTGGCGCGTATCGACCTTAGCGACCCAAGGGTCTCGCTGGTCATCGCGTTGGCTGATCCGCGCGATCCCGATGGAGATGGCCCCTGCGTCGGTCAACTCGACACCACCTCGGCTGCCGCCAAGCGCCTCGGCTTGGCGCTCGCTGTCAACGCGAGCTTCTTTGCCGCGCCTATCGAACGTACTGTGATGGACCGTAAGGTTCGTTACTACGTGGGGAGCTGCACCTATCCGGTCGGCTGGCACGTGAGCGAAGGACGCGTTGTGAGCAAGCCCAGCGGGGCGCGCATGCGCGCGGCGTTGCTGGTGGACACCGACGGAAATGCAACGATTGCCGAGTCCGTCACCAACGTGCCACCCAACACGCGCTACGCCGTGAGTGGCAATGCACTGGTACTTAAAGCCGGACAAATTGTGGCCACAGACGCCGCGGGCGCTCGCCATCCGCGCACCGTCGTTGGTCTGAGTGAAGACCGCAAGACGCTCTGGCTTGTCGTCGTAGACGGTCGTCAGGACGGCCACAGCCGTGGCGCGAGCATGCTTGAACTGGGCGAACTACTCAAAAAGCTTGGCGCGCACGACGCACTGAACGTCGACGGCGGCGGCAGCACAGCAATGGTTGTCAAGGACTTACGCACCGGCACACATGGTATCGCCAATCAGGTGTCTGAGCTGTCGACCACTGGCGAAGGTGTGCGCATGGAGCGTCCGGTGGCGGACGTCATCGGCATTAAGTTGCGTGACATGCCACCGGTGTCAAAGCCGGACGCCTCGCCCGCAACGGTACCGAGCCAGCCACAGTAGCTAGCGTTGCGCGCTTGCTCGCGGCTGTAGTTCGACTTCGTACACCGCTAAGCGCTTATTCTCGCCCGGCGTCGTGACGTCTTCGACATAGCGCAACCCCAGCTGCGTCAACAGATGGATCGAGCGAGCGTTCTCAGGCGTGACGATGGCCAGTACGCGCGGCAACCCAAAAACATCTCTTGCTTGGTCAAGGACCGCTCGTCCCGCTTCTAGCGCAAACCCCATCCCTCGATACTCTCTCAGGAAGGCGAAGCCAATGTCTGGATGCTGCAAGTAATCACGCTGGATCAAGCCGCACATGCCCACTAAGGCCCCATCTTGCTGGCGCTCAACTGCGTTAAATCCGAAGCCGAGACGCTGGTACTGAATGATGTATCGCTCGCGAAGCATGGCGCGCGCATCAGCAGCGTTGTTGACATTCCGTGGGCCAATGAATCGAACCCACTCAGGATCATTCACCAGCGTACACATGAACTCACCATCGCGGTCATCATCGACAAACCAACGCAGTCGCAGCCGCGCGGTCTCAAACGCCTTGATTGGTGGTTGCTGCATGTGGGGTTCGTTCAAATCAGCTCCTCAAGTCGTCAGGTGCCACTGACGCCCCTCGCTTCTCGCATAATGACGCCTCTGTATTGTAGATCCCATCTCCCATGATCCTCACCTTTTCATCGCGCCAACGTGTCATCGCTACATCGCTGGTTGCTTGCCTAGCGTTGGTTTGCTGCGCGATTCGCGACTCAACCGAATCGCGGGTCGACTTGCTCATTACCAATGGCCGCATTGTCGATGGCACTGGCAACAACTGGGTGCGTGGTGACATCGCGATCAAGGATGGACGCATCCTCGCTGTCGGCAAGCTTGGTCGGGCAGAAACCAATCGAGCGAAGCGTGTGATTGACGCGAAAGACCGTATCGTCGCGCCGGGCTTTATCGATACGCACGCGCATATTGAATTCGGGCTGTTCGAGAACCCCACGACGAACAACTTTATTCACAACGGTGTAACGACGGTCATCACCGGAAACTGTGGCGGTTCCGCAGACAGCCTTCGTGAGTTTTTCAATCGCATCGACACCACGCGCGTGTCGATTAACGTCGCGAGTTTGGTCGGGCACAACACCGTAAGGCGTCAGGTCATGGGGTTGGCCAACCGCGAGGCAACAAATGTCGAGCAGGCCAAGATGGAAAGTGTGGTCGAGACGGCGATGCTTGAGGGGGCTGTCGGTCTATCCACTGGTCTCATCTACTTACCGGGTGTCTACAGCACCACGCAGGAGGTCATCGGGCTTGCGCGTGCGGCGGCAAAGCACGAGGGCATTTACGCTTCGCACATCCGCAATGAAGGCAGTCGCGTTCGCGAAGCCATCGACGAAGCACTGGACATAGGGCGCGCCGCCGCTATGACCGTGCAGATCTCGCACTTCAAGGTGAGCGCGCCCGCGAATTGGGGGCGATCGAGAGAGACACTGACAATGATCGAAGACGCGCGACGCGCGGGGTTGGATGTGACGATAGACCAATACCCCTACACGGCCAGTAGCACCGCACTCACGGTCATGCTACCGGAGTGGGCAATGGAAGGCGGGCAGGACGCCATCCGTCAGCGACTGGCAGATGCGCCGACGCGCCAGCGTATCGCGGCCGAAATGCTGCGCAACGCTGAGATGAACAAACGACCGAGCTTTGCCTATGCGGTCGTAGCGCGACATGCAGCGGATCCGCAACTCAACGGCAAAAACATCTCAGAGATCAATTTGATGCGCGGCCGACCGGCAACGCTCGCCGCTGAGATCGAGACGATGCTCGACCTTCTCACTGCTGGCAGCGCGCAAATGGTGTTTCACGGCATGAGCGAAGATGATGTGCGCTTCTTCATGGCTTATCGCTTCAATATGATCGGCGCGGATGGTGGTGTGCAGACCGGTCGCGGCATGCCGCATCCACGTAGCTACGGCACCAATGCGCGCGTTCTCGCCAAGTATGTTCGCGAAGAGAAGATAGTCACGCTTGAGGATGCGATTCGCAGGATGACGTCACTCGCCGCGCAAAAGTTTCAACTCCGCGATCGTGGATTGCTGCGTCAGGGTTACGCCGCAGATGTCGTGATCTTCGACGAGAACCGCGTACAAGATCGCGCTACCTTCGAAAACCCGCACCAGTTTTCCGAGGGCTTTGATTTCGTTATCGTAAACGGCGAAGTGACTGTGTATGATGGTCGACACACAGGCGTGCGTGCTGGCCGCGCATTGCGCAAAGTTTCTAGCGCCGCCTCGAGCACATCTGCGGGTCGCTAGACAACCTTTTGCCGATGTCTGCAACAGCGCTGCTCTACACTTTCCGACGTTGCCCGTACGCCATCCGCGCGCGCATGGCGATCGCGGCAAGCGGCATCAAAGTCGATGAACACGAGGTTGCATTGCGCGATAAGCCTGCCTCGATGCTTGCCACCTCGTCCAAGGGCACTGTGCCCGTTCTCGTGCTCTCGAGTGGTGAGGTCATTGAAGAGAGCTTGGACATTATGCGTTGGGCGCTCGCGCAGCACGACCCATACGATTGGCTCCGGGACTTGCCGCAATCGCTGTCACTCATCGAGCGCAATGATCGCGAGTTCAAGCCTTTGTTGGATGCCTACAAGTACCCTGAGCGCCACCGACTTGGCGACGCGCAGCCCGACCCTCTCGCGCACCGAGAGTCCGCACGCCCATTTCTGAGCGACTTGACATCACGCATCCAAGCCCACGGCTTCCTAATCAGCCACCAGTCACGCTTGGCAGACGTTGCCATCATGCCATTCGTACGTCAGTTTGCCGCCGTAGACCCAACTTGGTGGGCCAGCAAGCCGTATCCCGCACTGGCGGACTGGCTTGCGCGTTGGCTCGCCGACAGCATCTTCGAGCTGATCATGACGAAGCGAGTGCCCAGTGTGGACGCGCGCTAACCTTCTGCGCGCGGCGGTCTTGACACAAGGGCAGCGGACTCGAGCAGTGCCAACTCGGCTTCACTAAAACCAGCCGCGCGGCGAGCCTCACGATTGAAGGGACCGCGCGCCTTTGGCGCGCCATAGCGCTGTACCAGGTCTTGCTGCGCGGCAAGAGGCTCGAACCCGCGCGCCGCACATATAGCGTTGTACCAATGGCTGCCGATTGCCACGTGACCGATCTCGTCACGCAAGATGTGCTCAAGAATTTCTGCGCCACGCACATCCCCCACGCGCGCGAGCTTGTCGCGAAGTCCGGGCGACACATCCAGACCGCGCGCTTCTGCCGTACGCGCCACCAATGCGAGCCGCGCGAGCACGTCATCCGTCGTCTTGGCGGCCATCTCCCAGAGGCCATCATGCGCGTCGAAGGCTCCGTATTCATAGCCAAGCGATACCAAGTGCTCGCGCAGCCAACCAAAGTGTCTCGCCTCCTCTATCGCTACACCGATCCAGTCGCGGTAGAAACGTTCAGGCAGATGCGGGAAGCGCCAAACGATGTCGAGCGCCAAGTTCACCGCATTGAGTTCGATGTGCGCCAGCGCGTGAATTAGCGCAGCGCGTCCCTCAACCACCTGCAAGCTGCGCCGTGGTACTTGCTGAGGCGACACCAACTTGGGGCGCTCGGTACGGCCCGGCAACGGACCAGCGGGCACACCGACCCAATCGCCCACAACACGTGCATTGCCGTCGAGCTTTAGGGTTGCCTCTGCTTTGGCGAGCGGATCAGCAACCTGAAGGCACCGCAGCGCAGATGCGCGAAGATGCTCAGCATTCGGAAAAGTCGAAGATTCGGTACGCATGTGGCTGGCTATTCGCCCTCGAGTGTTTCGACTGCTGCGAGTCGACGGCGCTGCTGCCAGAGCACCCATGCGCCCCAGTAGCACGCGAGCAGTACGACGATCGCGCCCATCTTGTGAAACCACCAACCCACAGCGTGAGCTCGAGGGAGCAATCCTGTCTGAGTGAGTAGGTATATCCAATCGTGGCCGCCCTCCTCGCCGGTACGACCACCGAGCAGCATAAGTTGGGGTTGCAACGCGTCGTATGCGTAAGGCGCGACGTCGAGCAACGAGACACCCAAGAACCAAAGACCGATCGAAGCACCGAACGGATCTCGGTTTTTGATGAGCAACGCCAGCAGCAGCACGGCGGGCATGATGAGCTGGCCGAGTGTGCCGCCCAAAATGGTCATGAACTGTCCGAATGGCATGAACACGACATGACCTGCTTCATGAAAGATCAGCAACGGACGGTGCAAGAACGATTGACCGATCTCGCCAGTTCGGTAATCCATTCCGATTAGCGAAACACCCCAGATCGCGAACACACACAGCAGCGCAACGCGCGCCCAAAAATGAATCGGGTCGACCTTCGTCGGCACAAAGCGCACTAGTTCGACGGCGTGTTGCAAGTACGACGCGAAGCTCGTCGAAGCGGACGCCCCGGTTGCTGACAATTCATCCGGGAGACGCCGTTGCCGTGGCGACGCGACCCCGTACTTGGCAAGAATCAGTCCGCATGCGGGGCAAGCGGCTGGAAGCGTTTGGTCGTCCGGCAGCGGCGCATGACCGCACTTGGGGCACGCAGCGTATCGCGGCGATACCTTTGCATCAAGCGGCGCGCCAATTGGTACGGCCGATTCAGGGCGATCCGTCATGCTGCTCCTCAAAAACCGCCACGATTTGATCTGCCGCAAATGAAATTCATGTTCTCGCGTTTTTTTGCAGTTGTTGCGAAAGGCTCGCTCTCGTTTGATGCAAGTCAAATCTGACTCTCGGCGCCCCCAGACAATGTTGACACGAACTGAATCCGTCAACCAACTAGGGAACAGAAGGAATGGGTCCAACCATGAACAACAGCAAACTCATCAAAACTGCCGTCGCCGTCAACGCTGCCATCGCTGCCACGCTCGTTTCTGGGGCATTTCTGGCATCCAGCGCCTCTGCGCAGGAGAGCCCACTGATGGTGCGCGTCCGCGCCCTCAATATGCAAGTCGATAACGGCAATTCGCCTTCGGTCGCCACCGCTCGCGTTTCCGTGAACGACAAGACTTTCCCAGAAATCGACTTCGTCTATAACTTCACGAAGAACGTCTCTGCCGAGTTGGTGCTGACCTATCCACAAAAGCATGACGTTTCGCTCAACGGCAACAAGATCGGTAGCCTGAAGCACTTGCCGCCCACGCTTCTCTTGCAGTATCAGTTTGCGCCGGGCACAACATTCAACCCTTACGTCGGTGCGGGCCTCAACTACACCCGCTTCATGAGTGTGAGCCTGCCGGCTGGCATTAGCGTCGACAAGAACAGCTCTGGCTTTGCCGTGCAGATCGGCGCTGACATTGAGCTTTCTAGGAACTTCTATCTCAACTTTGACTACAAGCGCGTCAACATCGAAACCGACGTGAAGGTGTCGGGCAGCAAACTCACTACGCTTGCAGTCGACCCGAACTTGATCAGCGTTGGCCTCGGCTGGCGCTTCTAAAGGAACCCTGCTGATGGATCGTGCCTCTTTATCGAACTTCGATGCCCGCCTCGCACAGAACGAGGCGGCATTGGTGCGGCTTCTGCAGGACCACCTGCAAGCCAACGGTCAACAAGGATTGTTTGACCAGCTAAACCAATACCATGCGACCGGCGACGATCGGGTGGCAGACCTTGCAGGCGAAACGGCACTTGCTCTTCACCGCCACGAGTTGCAGTCGCTCGTCGATGTGCTCGCCGCGCGACGTCGTATTGCGGCAGGAAGTTACGGCACCTGTACGCAGTGCGGTGAGGAAATACCAGCCGCTCGCTTGATGGCGTATCCAACCGCTAAGCGCTGTATCGACTGCCAACGACGCCACGAAGCGGCCAGCGCCACCACGCACGCCAGCCTCTAGGCGATGATGCACTGCTCGCCCTCAAACCACTTTACGTTTATCTATCGCACCTGCGGTCCGACAGCGCTCGATGTACTCAAGCGTGCGACTGGCGTCACTAATCCTGCTTTGCAAACGTGGCAGCAGTCGGTGCACTCACGAATGCCTTTCTGACCAACGCCTGCGTTCATGGTCGTGGTGTACGTCACGCGGCCGGTCGTGCCCACCATCTCACCGCTCACCGACTGCACTGTCATCCACGCGCCCCAGCAGACGTTTTCACCCTCGACGCACTTGATCTTGAGTTGTTGCACCGCCTCGGCGGGCCGCAACGAATACGCCTTGGTCTTCGCTGGCCACTGCGCAAGCGACTCGCCGCGCGAAAACAACTTGAGGTTCAGCGCCCGGCCAGTGTCGTTCAGAAACTGAAACGTCACTTCGGCGCTCGGCGTGGCTGCCTCCGTTGCCTTCGCGTCTGACGCAGTTGCGTTGCCAATCGCCGCCGAACAGACCGCCATTACGAGCAGGAAGGCACGCGCGCGACGCGCACTCTGCATACGTCGTTCTAGCCAGATTTCGGACAAGCTGTTGAACATCGCGCACTCCGGGTTGATGGTCTGTTGAGTTTAACGAGTCTCTGCAAGGCCTAGTGCGTTCCGCTCTACGTCACCACGCTGCCACGCCGGCCCTGCAGGGCCGGCGGCCGGTAAGGCGACGGTGTGCCCGGTGGTGAACCTCCGGCTGTTGGATCGGCCTGTCGATCGATCACGCTTTGGTGCAGCGCGCCGTCTGCTGGCACGCGGCGCGGCTGCCGCGGTCGTCGGTTGTAGGGAAAGCGATTCCACGGATCGTGAATCTCGCCGCGCGCATCACCCACGGCGTCATTGCTGCGCACCAGCAAACCGCGCGCCGTAAGCCCCGCCACCATCCATTGCAATGCGATGTCGGACAGCCGCGCATCCTCGTAGCCGCCGCCCACATCCGCGTGCGCCCCCACAAACCAGCATTGCGAAACACCATCGCGCGGTGTCCATAGCGTCGGTACGAAGTCGCGGCGGTATTCGTCGATGGCGACGGCATGCAGCCCTGCGCGCACTTTGGGCGAGAGAGCGCAGTCGGTGAACTTAAACACATCGAGTCGCTTGTCGTCGTTGTCGTAAAGCGGGATGCCGAGCGCGCCAACCGTGTCGAACACGCCAATCGCCTCAATGGGCACTTCGGCGATCATCTGCTCCTCACCTACCTCCACACTGCGTTTCAGCAAGCGCGCCCAAACGTCTTCCGCTTCGTCGCTCACCGGGCTTACGTACCCGGATCCATGTCGGTAGTAGCACCAAACGTACAAGCCGCGCTGGTACATGGTTTCTTTATCGGGTCGACCGAGCTTCGCGTAATCGAGCAAACCCGCCTTGGCAATCATGCCGCCCACTGCACGTGCCGTGTATGCGCCGCGTGAGAAGCCGAGCAAGTAAATGCGGTCGCCCGGCTGGTAGTGTCGGGAGATAAACGTATAGCCGCGCACGATGCGCTTGACGATGCCCGCACCGAACGCGCCGCCGAACAATCGCCCGATGGGATTGGTGACGTCACCGACGCCGTGCAGGTACTTCGCCACTTGGGTGAGCGCGCCGCTCGCATTTTTCGCGAAGCGCTCCTCTTCATCGGGCAGATCGCGCGTTTCAGCGGTGGTGTCGCCCGCGAGCAGGCGATAGAGCTTCAGAACATTCGTCTCCTCAGGCACGTCATCGCGATCGCTATCCACGCCGACGCCGTTCCATGTCCCATCAAAGCAAACCACGATGTTTTTGGCCATGTGCACCCTTCCAACTGAAACCAAGATCACTCAAACCCGAAAACCACAGTCGCCTATTGGCGCGGTGTTTCAGGCATTTTTCGTGCCCCAAAACGCCCGCCAAATGGCGAGTTTCACTTTTGCGTCGAGCCCTCGAGGCGGAAAACCGCCCACCGTTCGTGCATCGGTAGCTGCGTTTTATCGCACGCCGCGCTCACAAACGCGCCGCTCTGCCCGCGACTCCCGTATATTGCACGGCTTCACCCGATCTCGGAGCTCGTATGGATTTCAACCGCAAACTCGCCGCAGCCTGCTTCTTCATGGCTGCTGCCCCAATCGGCGCTACGCTCGCGCAGAGCGCAGCACCTGCCGCCACCACAGCAGCACTGGTGACGCCACCGGCCGCACTCGTGCTCGACGGCGTCCCACCCGTTCCCAAAAGCGTCGCTGATCAAGTTGCCGCCTACACAGACTTCCGCCCGACCGGCTTCGCGAGTTGGCATCCCACCAAGCTGGAAATGGTCATCTCACGGCGCCACAAGAACACGCCGCAGATCTACCGCCTCAGCGCGCCCGGCGCCACGGCCGAGCTGATGACCGACTACGCCGAGCCGGTGCGCGCCGGTAGCTATGCGCCACTTTCGGGCAAGTATTACTTGTTTGGAAAAGACACCGGCGGCAATGAGGTTAATCGCGTATGGCGCAAGGATGTTGGCGCCGCTGCCGATTCAGAGTCTGTCGGCATTACGCCTGCCAACAAACGTGTTCAGGGTCTTGCGTGGGCCAACACCAGCGATCGCGTCGTCTACAACGTCGTGCCGGTGAACCGTCAAGGCTCGGCCGACACCATCAAAACAGAAGTATTCATTGCGGATCCGCTGAAGCCTGAAGAAGCCAAGAAGATTGCCGAGCTCGATGGCGGAGGCTGGTTTGGATTCACGTTCTCACCCGACGACAAAACGCTCGCTTACTTTGAGTACGTCTCCGCGAACGAGAGCTACATCTGGCTCATGGATGTCGCCAGCGGCAAATCGCGCCGACTCACTGAGAAGAACGGCACCGAGCCCGTCGCATACGGCGACATCGCGTTCTCAGGCGATGGCAAACACCTCTTCACGGCAACCGACCGCGGCAGCGAGTTCCAGCGCTTGACGATGATCGAGATCGCCACGGGAAAGCAAACCACCGTCACCAAAGACATCAACTGGGATGTGCAAAGCATGGACGTCACGCGCGACGGCAAGTTGATCGCGTTCGTGGTCAATGAAGATGGCACCGGCAAGCTCCGCATCATGCGCACCGCCGACAACACGTATCTTCCCGCGCCAAAGTTGCCGCTCGGCACCATCGGCAGCGTGAGCTGGCATCGGAACAGCACCGACTTGGGCTTTAGTCTCGTCTCAGCGACCAGCCCATCCGAGGTCTACTCGCTCAACACCAAGACCAACGCCGTGACGCGCTGGACCACGCACGAGAAGATGGCCGTTGACCCGGCTACCTTCCCCGAGCCCGAGTTGGTACGCTGGAAATCCTTCGATGGCCGCATGATCTCCGGCTTCTTGTACCGCGCTCCTGCAGCGAAATTCCTAGGGAAGCGCCCCGTACTCATCAGCATCCACGGCGGCCCAGAAGCGCAAGCCACCACGGGATTCCTTGGGCGCAACAACTACTACCTCAACGAGATGGGCATCAGCATCATCTATCCGAACGTGCGCGGCTCATCGGGGTATGGCAAATCGTTCCTGAAACTCGACAACGGCAAACTGCGCGAAGACTCGGTCAAGGATATCGGCGCGCTGTTTGATTGGATCGCCACGCAAAAGGACCTCGACGCTTCGCGCGTGGTCGTCACCGGCGGCAGCTACGGCGGCTACATGACGCTAGCCGTGACCACCATGTACCCGGAGCGCATCGCGGGTGCACTGAGTGTAGTCGGCATTTCCAACTTCGTGACCTTCCTCGAGCGCACCGAGAGCTATCGCCGCGATCTGCGACGTGTGGAATACGGTGACGAGCGCGATCCAGAAATGCGCAAGTGGATGGAAGAGATTGCACCGCTCAATCGTGCGAACCGCATCAAGCGTCCGTTGTTCGTGGTGCAAGGCAAGAACGACCCACGCGTGCCATGGCAAGAAGCGCAGCAAATCGTTGACACCGTGAAGAAGACCTCGGTTCCAGTTTGGTACATGCTCGCCAACGACGAAGGCCACGGCTTTGCGAAGAAAGCCAACGCCGACTATCAGTTCTACGCAACCATCGCGTTCTTGCAGCAGACCATGTTTGCGAAGTAAACACCCGTAACAGCAATTAGTCGAAACCCCCAACGCGGCGACGTGTTGGGGGTTTTTGTTTGGGGCAGGCGCCAAAACCTGACGCCTACGCTTATGGCTGCTTTCGTCAATCTTGATAAACAGTGACGCAGTCGATTGACCCGGCACGATGCAAGTGCGACGATTGGTGCCCCTCCACGGCATACACGAACGAATCAAGATGAACTTCTCAACGCGGTTTTGCATACGGGCGCTGTTCGTCGCCGTGTCCGCGTTCCATTTGAATTACCTCTACGAACCCAAGCGTATTGAACGCAACCACTAGCAGTTCGTTCGCGGCCGCACGATTGCGTCTGACGCCGTCGAGGCCTTGCTCTAGACGCTCACTGCTTCGCCGGACTGCTTTGGGATTCATTGCGTGGCTCGATGCGGGGCTCGCGTGGCGGCAGGGTGACGCCGCCGTTACGCATCGCCTCAGCGATGCTGCCTGTCTTGACCCACTCGGCAATGGCACCGTGCGCCCACTCCTCGCGACCACCAAACACGTGTGCGCTGCCCGGTGCGCAGTCTCGATTGAATGGGCTGACGGTGGGCGCACGCACATCATCGGTACCGAGCCACACAACGCCCTTTTCATATTGCTTCGCGGCAGACTCCATGAACCGATACGGCAGACAGCTATCGCGCTTGTGATGCATCACAAGCACGGGCACCTGTGCCGCAAGAATCGGTTGCATCACTTCGGCATTGATCGCCTCGGGCATTGACGCCATCACTACCACGCGGTGAAGCTTGGGCGCGCCGCGCCGGACGATCGCATTCGCCACCGCGGTCACCGAGCGCCCGCCGTTGCTCATGCCAACCAACGAAATGCGCGCCTGGGGGTAGCGTTTGCTGAAGGTGTCGATCACCGCGCCCGCATCACCCAGGTGTTCCGCACCCAGCCGCCACTGTGTCGAGATTCCGCTAGGCTCATCTGTCGGCAGACCAATCGCCACGATCATGCCGAGCGATTCGGCCAGCAGGCCCATGGTTGAGGGGCGCCCGTTAGGGTTGTGGTTGCTGACACCGCCGCGCGCACTACGCACGCGCCCCTCTGCGCCGGGGAAGAAAAACACGATGTCTGTCGGCGCGGCCTCAGTCGAAGCAACTGCCGCATCGATCTTTGCTTCAGATTTGCCCGGTTCCGCCGCCACCGCGCGCGCCACTAACGCATGGACCGTCACGTCGTTGCGGCTCTTGATGTGTTCGTCGCTCTCGCGCCATGCGGCCGCAGCGTCAAAGGTGGTCGCAAGGGCGAGGGTGCAGGCTATGACCGCGAGCCAGTTCGCGCGGGCGCGCTGTGTCGTCGCGAGGTTTAGCGTGTTCATACTAAATTCCGAATTGCCCGAAAAACGATGCGTCGCGCCAGTGCGCAGCTGAGTTCGACCGTGTTCTCTGCGGCATCCCAATAAACCAGCACCCGTCCCGGTGGTGATTCATCAACGCCCCGCATCAAGTCAAACCAAGCGACTTCGCTGTTGACCACATTCAGTGGATAACGCACGCCCAGCCCAAACAGCCCCGCAAAACCGATATCGATCTCGTGATCCTTCAACTGAATATCGAGTTCGCTTTCGATCGGGCCGCAACGGTAACGACCACCAGCAGCAAATGGCCCGCGTACGGGTGCGCCTAGTAAGGCGCGAGACAGAGGCACGTGGATGTTCTCCTCGCGCATATCTAACCAGACCGCAGCATTGCTTCCGTGATTTTGTTCGGTTGACTTACCAAGGCGCACGCTGAGATGACCATCGTCGGTGGCGAACGCAACGTTGCGCGCGGCATGAGTTTGCGATGCCAGCGGGAACAACGGCATTCGATCCAGGTGTGAATACAACCATGGCGCAGCGTTTGAATCCGATCGACGCGCCGACCGCGCACGCTGAGTGGCGTTGGCCGGTCCGCCCAACTCGATCAGCAGACCTTGCTCGCGAGATATATGCACACCTGCCGCTTCTGCCAGCAAGACTGTACTTTGCGGGTCAGGTTGCACAGATGCATCGACCACGCGTGGGCGACCGACGCGATCAATGCCCAGGGCCTCTGCGATCTGCATCGCCACGCCCCGAGTGAGCTTGCCCTGCGGGCTATTCGTGCGGTTCATGAACACAACGATGCTGGTGTCCTCGCGCGTGAAGTGCATCAGGATTGAGCGCCAGCCGCGCAACGCGCCCGAATGAGTCAGCAATGCCCGGTTGCCATCGACCAGATTCGTAATGCCGGACGCATAAATGGCCGGTGAGCCATCATTGAACGGTGTGGTGCGCAGAATCGCTTGCATCGCGGCGAAGGTGAGGCTGTCGACGTGGCCCGGCTGCGCCGCCGCGCCGTAGATGGCGCGTGCTTCGTTTGCGGCATGCGGGGACGCCGCAGATACGAGTTTATTTGCCCGGCTTGTCCGCGCTTGCTCCCTGGAAGCGAGCCGCAACGCACCCGCCCACTTCAGCAAATCTTCAGCCGTGCTCACGATGCCCGCTGATGCACCCCAGTGCACCGCGTTCTCTTCTTCGCGCCACGCGCCCATATGAAAGCGGTAACCCCTCGCGTCGCCCGGTAGCGACGATGCGGTATCGATGCCAACAAAGCTCGAATGCATTCCGAGCGGGCCGAAGATATTTTCGTAAGACAGTTGTGAGAATGTCTGACCCGTTACCGCAAGCAATATCTCGCCGAGTATTTCAAAGTTGCCATTGCAATAACTGTTCTGCGTACCGGGCTCAAACATGCTCTCTGGCGCGCGACGCATTACCTCAACACCATCCTCGAGCGTAAAGCGTTGCTCAGCGCGAGCGCCCATCAGCATCGCCATCACCCACTGATCGCGCACGCCAGACTTGTTCTGCATGAGGTGCGCAACCGTGACGCGCGGATCGAGCGCTTTTGTCCACGGTACGTAGCGGCTAGGACGTGCATTCAGGTCGACGCGGCCTTGCAAGGCCTCGCGCATCACCAAGGTGCATGCGAACTGCTTAGATATCGAGCAAATGCGGAACGGCGTGTGCGGCGTCAGCGGTGCGTGGCTAACCAAATTGGCAAGTCCGCGAGAGCCCGTCCAGATGGTGTTGCCGCCACGAGCGATGGCGACGGCAATACCCGGCTCGTCGCTAGCGACGGCGCGTTGCAAGATCGCGCGCAGTTGCGCGGACGTTTGGCGGTGCAGTGACATATCAGGGGTGCCGCGACGACGGGCGCGTCCGCAAGGGCTCTAGTCTTGGCGGCGTTATGTGCCCGACTGGCGCGCTTGATGCCAGAGCGTATAGGCCCAGCATCCGGCACAAAAGCCGAGCGCCCACTCCAACGTGGAGAAGACCAACAACACGTATATCGGCACGGTCCAGATCGAGGCGCCACTCATCAACAGCACGAGAGTCGCCGCACTGCCGATGAAGAGTAGCTTGGCCGCGAACATCTTCGCGCCAGCGTTCTCTTGTTTGCCTGCGAGATTGAGCGACTTGAACACCGACACCCACATGCCGTTGAGCGGATCAGCACGATGCGCCACAAAGCCCCGCAAAAAGGCCTGCACCACCAGAATAAACATCAGCCAGGGGGTCAGCCACAGCGCAAGCGCGCAAATCACGGATGTGAGGAATGCTTCCCAGCGGGTGACGTTAGACCAAACGGGAGGCAGGTCAAAGCGCAACATGGCGATATCCAATCAGAACCAGAATGGTTGTCAGTCTAGCGTGAAACATTCGCGCGTCAGATTGGCAATTGCAACAACGCGACATGTCTCATTTTGGCAAACGAGTACGGCCGGCACAATTCCAGCGAAAGTCAGCGGAAATAGGGCTCTACCGTCCCTTTGAGGCGAATCGTCAGCGGGTTGCCGCGTCGGTCTACCTTGTTGCCGACGGCGACTTTGACCCAGCCCTCGGAAACGCAGTATTCGTCTACATCGTTGCGGTCTTTGCCGTTGAAGCGAATACCGATCGCGCGGTCGAGCACGGCGGCGTTGTGGAACGGGCTACGTGGATCGACGGCGAGGCGGTCGGGCAACGCGAGCTCTTTGCTGTCAGTGGCAGCCGCGTCGGCAGCATCTGGGGTGGTGGAAACAGTCATGATGGTGTTAGGCGATTCCGGTAATTGAACGGGCCGCGCTCACGGTGGCGCACGCGGCGGCTTAAAGCGTACAAACGCTCATTTTACGTGGCTATCGCATGGGACGAGCGCAGCACGCTTGCCTCGCGCGATCAGCGCGGACGGTCGTCTGACCGATCCTCGAGCAGGCGCCGCACTTCATCACGTGCCGCCGCACGCGGGTCTTCGCGAACTTGCTCGGTCTCGCAGTGGATGATCTCCAACGAAACTAAGCGGCCGATGAGCACAGCAGGGAACAAAGTACCAATCACGGAGGCAAGCAGCGTTGCAGATTTGGCGAGTGGATGAATCGGCGTGATATCGCCAAAGCCGAGGGTCGTCAGCGCAACGAAGCTGAAGTAGGTCAGCTTTGGCAGGATGACGTCAACAGTCACCGGCGAGCCGAAGAGTGTGAACGCGTGCTCGTTTGTGAGGGCGATGAGCCGGTAGAGCTGCGTGAACGCAAGTCCGAACAGCATATACATCGCCACCGCGCCAAAGATACGGTGCACTGTGACACGCCCCCCCACAAACACCCGACGCCCAACGAGGTAGAGCAATAGCGCAAAGCAAAACAAAGCAAGGGCCGCGTCAATGATCGCCAATGTCGTCCCCGGCGAAAAAATCGCCGTGATGCGCAACCCGACGCTCGCCACACCTGCCGCAGCAAACACATCGGCGACAAAGGAATCACCCCAAATAGCCAGCGCACCCAGCACGAGAACGGCTATAAAGGCCAAGTCTGCCCAGATGTAGCTGCCCCCGATGGATTCGGCGATGGGCGCAGCGATGAATACATCGACGAGCAACACAATGGTGAGGATCGTCAACGCACGTTCAGCTAAGGGACTGTGTAGCGCCATTGTGCTTTAGAGTGAGTTTGAGGATCATGCTTTCGTTTGCGCGGCCACGGTACCGGCGGTATCGCTGGCTGACGTATTGGCAGCAGCGGCCGCATCGCGTACCACCCACCGATACAGCAGCCCGCCGAGGTAGAAGGTCACGCCAATCACGACCAAGCCGATGATGCGCGCCATCGGTTCGGCGCCGCGCAGATCGACCAGCATCACCTTCAAGGCGGTCGCGGCGAACACCACCAGCGATGTTTGTGCGAGCAATTTATCTTTGCCGCGCCATGCCAGCACGAGGCAGCCCACCGCAACAATGGCCCAGACACCCGATTCGATGATGGGTTCATCAATCAGACGCTCCGCGGCGACCATGGCCATCAAATGGCCGAGACAAAGTAGCACCGCACCGAAGCGACCGAAGGACTGCGCACCAGTCGGTGATCGGCCAAGCCAATAGCCGACGTAAAGCAGCGCGGCATACGCCACGCCGAGCCAGTCGCCCGCGAACACTTTGTCGTTGCTGGCATCAAACGCGACACGCAGGTAATTGACGGCAAAGAACACGCCCACCGCCACCCAAATCGGCCAGCGCGCACCCACGCTACCGTCGCGCACCGTCGCCATCACGGTGATCGGCAACGCGATCAACGCAACCCACGGCGCCCAAGCATCTGGTACCGATTCGATGAACCCCGCATGAAAGAGCACCAACGCACCGTAGCACCATAGCAGCAACGCACCACCCGGAAGTTCGCGATTCA
>JAJTHU010000237.1 GCA_021300055.1 Nitrosomonadaceae bacterium
AACATGCTCATGAACGGCGCAAATATGGCGGAACTCATCGGCGAAGGGTGCAGCAGTATGATCGAGGGCGGATTGGGAGAGGGCACACCGCGCTCTCGGTAGTGAAGCGTTAGGCCATCGACCAAGGCAAATTTACGTTGGATCATTTGCGCGGCCTACGGCGCCACATACACTTTTACTAACTGCTTGCCGGTGTGTGCGCCGCTGAATAACTCAATGAGCGCACTGCAAAAGGAGCCAATTCCCAAGCTGATGTGTTCTGGCGACTTGAGGCGGCCTTCAGCAAGCCAGATCGCCATTTGTTGCGTTGCAGTCGGCCACTCGTCCATAAAGTCAAACACGATGATGCCGTTCATGGTTCCGCGCGCGGTGATGAGCTTGATGTAGTTCTTTGGGCCTGCATAGGCGTCGTTGTAAGCTGAAAGCGCGCCGCACAGCACGACCCTCGCGCCACGCGCCAGATTAGCCAGCGCCGCATCAAGCATCTCGCCACCTACGTTGTCGAAGTAGATGTGAATGCCCTCGGGGGCGTGTTGTTTGAGGGCTTGCGCGAGGTTTCCGACCTTGTAGTTGAACGCGGCGTCGAAGCCGAGCGTGTCGACTAGCCACCGGCACTTTTCGTCAGAACCTGCGCTGCCGACGACGCGGCATCCCATAAGCTTGGCGAGTTGTCCCACCGTTGAACCCACCGTGCCGGACGCGGCAGATACAAAGACGGTTTCGCCGGCGACAGGCTTTGCTTGGCGCAGTAATCCGAAGTAGGCCGTCATGCCGGGCATGCCGAGAACGCCGAGGTGCTGCGAAAGTGTGCCGAGAGAAGGGTCGCATTTGGTTAGCGCAAGCGCTCCGGTCGCCGCCGAGACATCGACAACAATTTGTGTCTGGGCGCTTAGCAAGCCCGTCACCCAATCGCCAGACGCGAAGTCGGCGTGTTTGGATTCCACAACGACGCCGCCCGCGTAACAGCGCACCGGTGAACCGATGCGGCCGCCCGGTACATACGTGTCATAGGCGTTCATCCAGTAGCGGATGGCTGGGTCGAGCGAAAGATAGTGCGTTGCAATCTGCACTTCGCCATTGCGCAGCGCGGGGACGGGGATAGCGTCGAAGGCGATGTCGCTGGTCTGCACCATGCCCTGCGGGTGCGCGGCGAGAACCGCGCGGTGGTTTATTTGTTGTGGGCTTGTCATGCTGTTCGGTAGGGGTAGTGGACGTCGCAGATTGCCGTTTCGGTGGTGAGCGACATGATGAGGCATGATTTAATGAGACTCCAACGCCTCTACTCTACGCCATGCGTGCGCTCCGCAGCATGGCGCGAATGCACGCCATTCCATCAGATTGACTTGTTTACCAAGATGAAAATTCGACAAATCGTTGTTGGCGAAGTGCAAGTGCCGTTGATCGTCCCTTTCAAGACAGCGCTGCGCACGGTCGATCACGTGCATAGCCTTATCGTACGTGTTGAAACGGATAGTGGACTGGTCGGCTTTGGCGAGGCCGCCGCAACCGCGGTGATCACTGGCGACCTCATCGGCTCGATGCGAGCCGGGATGGCAGTGCTTGCGCCACAACTTGTCGGTCGCGATCTCGCCGCCTTCAATGCAAACCTCACGACCATCTCAAACGGACTAGTTCACCACACCAGCTTGAAGGCTGCGCTTGAGATCGCGCTCTACGATCTGCGCGCGCAACAATTCGGTGTGCCGCTTTATCAGTTACTCGGTGGCATGGCAGGGGCGGTCAGCAGGCCGCAAGTCAAGACAGACGTGACCATCAGCCTCAATGCGGCGCCGACGATGGTGGCCGACGCCATGCGCGCGGTTGAGTCGGGTTTTGACGCATTGAAGATCAAGCTCGGCGCGGGTAACGCGGCAGACGATATCAATGCGGTCCTGGCGATCAACCAGGCGGTTGGTAAGCGAGCGAGTTTGCGGCTTGATGCTAACCAAGCGTGGTCGCCCAAAGACGCGGTGCGCATCATTCAGGCGATCGAACAAGCCGGCGTGACCATCGAGCTCGTTGAGCAACCCGTTAAGGCGGCAGATATCGCAGGGCTGAAATATGTGACCGACCGCACGCTCTCGCCCATCCTTGCCGACGAAGCCGTGTTCGGCACGACTGATGCGATTCATATCCTTGATTCACAGTCGGCGGATCTGCTCAACATCAAGTTGATGAAGACGGCTGGCTTGAGTCAGGCCACTGAAATCGCGGCTATCGCGCGCCGCTTTAACCGCGCTTGCATGATCGGCTGCATGCTTGAAAGCCATGTCAGCGTCACGGCGGCGGCGCACTTTGCGCTGGCGCAAGCTGATGTGGTGCGATATGTGGATCTGGATGGGCCGCAACTTTGCCGTGAGTCGGTGGTACATGGCGGCATGCGGATGGACGGTGCGTGGATCACCCTGGGCGACGCACCGGGCCTCGGCATTCGCGAGGTGCGCAGCATGCAGGGCATTCAAGCGTATGGCGCCTAATGTCAATGAGCGCTTCCAGCAAAAAATTCGTGCGCCTCTGCGGGGCGAAACTTGTTGCATTTGCGTCGCTCGTGATCGCGCCTTTCGTCCTCGCGATGCCGACCATGACTAGCGGATCCAGTGAGTTTGTTTTGTTCGATTGGACGCGTGACCAAACCTCCAGCGGATGGTCTGCTGTGGATGATTGGGTCATGGGGGGCGTTTCGCGTAGCCGCATGCGTTGGGATGCAGCAGGCCATGCTGTTTTCGAAGGGCGTGTCTCGCTCGAGAATAATGGCGGCTTCGCGTCCGTGCGGACGATGGTTGCTTCGCCGATCCCGGCCGATAAGGACACGTTTGTTGTACGTGTCCGCGGTGACGGAAAGCGCTACGCGCTGATGTTTCGTACTGATCGCACCTTTGATGGCGTGGCTTATCACGCAGGGTTCGTCGCACCAGCTTCTTCGGCGACAGCGGATGGTTGGACCACGGTCAGGCTGGAGCGGAATAAATTTGTAGCGAAGTTTCGTGGGCGCCTGATCAACGCGCCACCGCTCAAGTTTGAGCACGTGAGGCAGATCGGGTTGATGGTGTCCGATGGGCAGTCCGGGGAGTTTCGACTTGAGGTTGCGCGTATTGTCGCGGACTCCGCACCGCGCGCCGAGGGCTCATCCACAGTGGAGTTGGGTCGATGATTGTGGGCTTCCGGGAATGCGCGTTAGCCCGCGCCGTTGCATGCGGTTCACTGGTCCTCGCCGTGCTGCTGCCCGCTGCACCGCGTCTCGCCGACGCGCAGCAGGCAAAGGCCTCAAGCGCGAGTAACTATTTCCCGCCGCGCCACGATTGGCAGCGGCGTACCGCAGAGCAAGTGGGAATGGACCCAAAAGCGCTGGCGGACGCAGTCGCGTTTGTGCAGACCCGCGAGAATCCAGCCACGCGCGATCAAGCGTTGATGCTCACGCGCACCTTCGGCGCGTCCGAGCCGCACTTCGGCGGGATCATCGGTCCGACCAAACCGCGTTCTCCCATCAACGGCGTGATTATTCGTCGAGGTTATGTGGTTGCCGAGTGGGGCGACACCCAAGCGGTCGACATGGCGCACAGCGTTGTCAAGACGATGCTGTCCAGTGTGGTCGGGCTCGCGTGGCAGCAGGGCTTGATCTGCGACTTGAACGACCGCGTAGGCCCTTACATGCCGCGCGATGTCGATTTGTTTGAGGCGCCGCACAATCAGGCAATCACTTGGGACCACCTGCTGCGTCAGACCAGCGACTGGCAAGGTACGCTCTGGGGAAAACCCGACTGGGCGGATCGGCCCGAAGGTGATCCGGCGTCCTGGTCGAACCGAAAGCTGCATGCGCCGGGAACGCGCTTTAAGTACAACGACGTGCGCATCAACGTGCTGGCGCTGGCCGCGCTGCACGTTTGGCGTCGCCCGCTGCCTGAGGTGTTTAAGCGCGAGATCATGGACCCCATCGGCGCGTCTAGTAAATGGCGCTGGCACGGTTACGATAACTCTTGGATCGAGCTCGATGGGCAGCGCATGCAGTCCGTATCGGGTGGTGGTCACTGGGGTGGCGGCATGTTTATTGATGCCTGGGACATGGCGCGCTTCGGCTATTTGCATTTGCGTGGTGGCAAATGGGATGGCCGTCAGCTGGTTTCGCCGGAGTGGATTAGGCTAGCGCGGACACCGGGCGCTGTAAACGCAGAGTACGGATTTGCGAATTGGTACCTAAACACGAACCGCAAGCGGCTCGCCGCGGCGCCGGTGTCCGCCGTGACGTTCAATGGCAATGGCCAGAACATCATCTACATTGACGCCGAAAACGATCTGCTCATCGTGGTGCGTTGGATTGACCGCGATCCAGCCTTGAACGACTTTGTCTCGCGCGTGCTTGCTGCAACTCGCTGATCGCGCCCAGTGTTGCCAATGTCAATCTGCGGCCTAAAAAGGTAGAATCCCCCCGGCATTAGCAGGTAAATGCGTTTCGCGCGTTTGCCTGCTCAGCATTGAACGCATCAACCACCACCGCGTCGCACCGGCGCTGCGGCGTGTTCGTCGAGTCTCGGACGCGTGGGCGATTGTGCGAAAACAACAAAACAGACCAATCCCGGGCGCGACGCATGACCGATTCCACGGCTCCGACCTTTCAATTGCCCGATAGCGCCGATGCGCTTGAGGCTCTCCTCGAAGAATGCCGCTTTGGTGCGGACCCCACCGCTGACGCTGTCATCGATGAAATCTTGGGTGGTGTCGATCATATTGACGCCACCGATCAAGATTGGCAGCGCCGCTTAGAGCGCATTCGGGCGGTGAACAATGTGATTTCGACGTGGAGTACGAACGCCGCGGCTTGGAACTGGCGCGGCGATCAGCAAGCTCAGGACGCAGGTATCGCTGCGCCGTTGGAACGCTTTGTGGCGTCAGTTGGGCACGTTCCCGATTGGGTTGACGCGGACAAACTTAGGCGCGCGGAAGAGTTTTTTCAAGATAACGGAGTGCTTCCGGTCGCTATCTTGTTTTGCGCAAGCCTGCCCGAGTGCTACGTCCTGCCTGATTTGTCGCTGGTGCTGCAGGCTACCGCGCAATTGGAAGCGCACACTGAGTACCGCATCCGCGCGACGGGTTCGATGATCTTTCCGCTGATGATGCGGGGTGGGCTCACGAATGGCGGAGGTGCGGGAATTGCGGGGGTGCTGAAAGTGCGCTTGATCCACGCAATGATCCGGCACTTGATCTTGCGCGATTCGCCAGAGCGCATGCTCCACGCCATGCGCACCAAGTCCGGGACGGCCGGTGTGGTCGCCGCGAACACCTCATTTGCGGATGGCAAGATGTACGGAACTCTGCTGGCGCACGGCTGGCAATTGGAAGAAGAGGGCATGCCCTGCGATCAAGAGGAGCTCGCTTATACGTTGCTCACTTTCAGCTATGTGTGTTTACGTTCAATGCGGAGGCTGGGTGTACAGGCGGATCCGAATGATGAGGCGGCCTATCTTTACCTGTGGAACGTGATGGGACACTTCCTTGGCGTTGACCCGCGGTTGATGATTCAGGACGTGAAGAGCGGTGAGCGCCTGTTTGCGCAGATCCAGGCCAGAGGCCGCAAGCGCTGGGCGCAAATGCCGCTGGCGGCGGATCCACGTCCTGCGCTAGGGCAGGCGCTCATGCGGGCGATGGAAAGCTTGCTCGGCGATGGTGTTGTGAGGCACTTTCCGGTCTTGATGACACGATATCTTTGTGGTCCCGTCAATGCGCGCGAGATCGGTGTGGTCGATCGGGCCCCGATGATCGCGCGCTTGGTGTTCTTTGCGGGTATGGCCGTCACCAAGTTCATCGACAGCGTACTGCGCCTGATTTCGCCGCGATTCTCCATTTGTCGCCTCGTCGCGAGGGCGCTCGGCTATCGCGTCATCATGGCGTTCCTCATGGCGCAAACGCGCCCGCTGAATTTGCCTGCGTCGCTGCGCCTGCAAGGTGTGGAAACCGTCGCGAAGTGGGGCAACGACCCTCACGCGCCCAAGTGGGTCAATCGGGTCGAAGATTGGGTTACCATGCCGGGTGATTGGCGCGATACTGGCGAAAAACAATCAACAAACAAACCAACAAGCGCTACACCTTGAACAAGTTTGGGAGGCAACTGGTGAATTGGCGGGTAGGGTTGCATTGGGCAGAGCGCTCGTGCCTTGTCATGTTCGTCGCGTTTGTTCTAGGTGTTTCGCCTAATTTCGCGCTAGCGGATTCGCCATCGGAACGCCTCGTCCTCGACGACCGATTGCAGCAGGTCGAGTTGTGGCCATATGTGCGCACGTTGCACGACCCCGAGGGACTGCTCAGCCCTGCACAGGCGGTCGCTGAACTGCATCGCTTTACGGTGCCGGTCTCGGCATACGCAACGCTGGGCCTGCGCCAAAAAGTGATGTGGCTGCACGTACCACTCCGGACTACAGCGGGAACGGACGGCGATTGGGTATTTGACCAGGACTACACCCTCATCAATCGTATGGATTTGATGTTGGTGCGCGACGGCGAGATTGTCTATCGGACGCGGCTTGGCAACCTCGTGCCGCGTGATGAGCGCGCGGTCAATGCTCGCAACCATGTAGCTGAGTTGCATCTAGAAGCCAATCGTAGCTACGAACTCCTAATTCGGGTCGAAACCATCGGCTCAATGATTTTGCCGATGCGCTTGTCGAAGCTAGGCGCCTTTCACGAGCGCGGTCTGCACGAGCAGATGCTGCAGGGCGCGATGGCGGCCATCGTCTTCTGCTTGGTTCTCTACAGCCTGTTGCAGTGGCGCAGCCTGCGCGAGACCCTCTACCTAAAGTACTCGCTGTTGATTCTGGGCAGCGGCTTCTTCTCGATTCATTTTTTCGGAATAGGCTCGCTTTATTTTTGGCCCGACAATGTCTGGCTTGAGACGCACTTGGCTGGCATCACATCCTTGGTGGCGTCAGCTGGCACGGCGCTTTTCGTTGAAGAGGTGCTGGGCACCGACCTCCGGCCATGGGTAAGGCGGGCGCTGAAGACCGTGGCCTATCTCAATTTGTTCGCGGCTTTGCTTCACGGCTTGGATGTAATCGACATTCATGGCGTAAGTCTTGTCATGGCGACGATCGGGTTGTGTCCATCGTTGCTCGGTTTGCCCGGCGCGTGGGCGCGCATTCACCGCGGAGATACCGTTGGCTGGTATTTCATGTTTGCGTGGGTGCTTTACTTCCTTGTGAGCGCCATCATGGTCGGTGTGGTCAAGGGCTACATCCCGGCCAATGTCTGGACGATGCATGCGTTCCAGTTCGGCGCGACGGTCGATATGCTGATCTTTCTGCGCATCGCCGTACTGCGCACAGCGGCAATGCACGCCGCTGCACAGCGCGCGGCACGTGAACGCGACACGCTTCACTCTTTGGCGCATACAGATGCGCTGACCGGCCTGCTAAATCGGCGCGGTCTCAACGATGCGCTCGCCGCATCGGCAACCACAGTGAGCGTTGAGCGCATGATGGCCGTGTACATGATGGATTTGGACGGCTTCAAGCCTGTCAACGACCAGTACGGGCATGATGTTGGCGATGAGCTTCTCGTCGCTGTGTCGCATCGCTTGCGCAACACGGTGCGTGCCGGCGACGTGGTCGCACGCCTAGGTGGTGACGAGTTTGTCGTGGTCGCGATCGGGCTTACCTACGAGAATCAAGCGCGCGAGGTGGGCCAAAAGCTGCTTGAAGTTTTTGCGTCGCCATTCCAGTTGCGTCAGTTCACTGTCCGTGTCGGTTGCACAATCGGCTTCGCCATCGCGCCCTACGACGGTATCGATCCAGTTAATCTCTTGAAGGCCGCAGATGCGGGAATGTATGCAGGCAAGGATGCTGGCGCTAACCGTTTGACACGCGGCCTCGCGACGGCGGGTATCTAACGACTCTTTTGAGAACGACATGAAGCAGTTGGCCACACAAATCATCCGATCAGTTGCTGCTACCGCATTGCTGCTCGGTGCGGCGGTCACTGCGAGTGCACAGCAGAACTTCGACAACGTGCAAATTCGCACGCAGAAGCTCACCGATAGCGTCTATATGTTGATCGGATCGGGTGGGAACATAGGGCTTTCCGTTGGACCTGACGCGGTATTTATGATCGACGACCAGTACGCGCCGCTAACGCCAAAAATCGAAGCCGCGATAAAGGCCATTACGCCCCAACCGGTGAAATTCGTGATCAATACGCACTGGCACGGCGATCACACCGGCGGTAACGTGAATATGGGCAAAGCTGGCGCACTGATCATCGCGCACGACAACGTACGTCGCCGCTTGTCGACTGACCAGTTCATCGACTTCATGCGGGCGCGCGTTGCGCCGATGGCCAAAGAGGGCTTGCCAGTGGTGACCTTCTCACAAGATGTCACCTTTCATATCAACGGCGATGAAGTGGTTGTGTTCCACGTTCCAAGTGCCCATACCGATGGGGACGGCATCATCCGCTTCCGCAAGGCCAACATCTTTCACATGGGGGATGTGTTCTTTAACGGGTTCTATCCGTTCATTGACTACTCCAGCGGCGGCACGCCAGATGGTTTCATCGCTGCGGTTGATCGCGTACTGGCAATGACTGACGACAACACCCGCATCATCCCAGGGCACGGCCCACTGGCGAACAAAGCCGAGTTGGTGGCCTATCGAAACATGCTGGCCGGAACGATTGGCAATATCAAGAAGCTCGTTGCAGAGGGTAAAAACCTCGATGCCGTGGTGGCCGCAAAACCAACGGCTGAGTTCGATGAGCGCTGGGGCAAAGGCTTTGTGCCGCCAGCGCGCTACATCGAGATGGTGATGAAGGGGCTTGGCGCGATTCCAGTCAATCCACCGGTTGCGCCACCGCCGACTGTCGCGCCGACCAACGACGCTCGCAAATAGCACGATGGCAGAATCGGCCCCGTCCCTCGAGAGCATCGTTATCAATTGCAATGCGCACGTGGCGAGCGTCACGTTGAACCGCCCCGAGAAGGCAAACGCGCTCAACGCTGTGATGTGGCAAGACATACGCCGCGCCATGCAATGGGCAGATACGGAGGAAGAAGTACGCGTGGTGGTGTTGCGCGGCGCGGGAGATCACTTCTGTGCGGGGATCGACCTCGGCATGATGATGGGCTTGGCTGAGCAAATCACTGACCCTTGCGATGCCCGCACCCGCGAAAAACTAAGGCAAGTGATTCTTGATTTGCAAGATACGCTCACCAGCATTGAGCGATGCCGCAAGCCGGTTATCGCTGCGATTCAAGGCGCCTGCGTCGGCGGCGGGATTGACCTCGTCGCATGTTGCGATATGCGCTATGCCGCAACAGGCGCAACGTTTTCGATCAAGGAAATCGATATCGGTATGACGGCTGACGTCGGCACGTTGCAGCGACTGCCTAAGATCATCAACCCCGCAGTCGTTCGTGAGCTTGCGTACACCGGTCGCAAGGTTGATGCGGCTGAAGCCGCAAGCATCGGGCTCGTGAACCGTCGCTATGATTCGAGCCAGGCGCTCCACGAAGGCGTAGACGCAATGGCCGCGCTCATCGCGAGCAAGTCTCCGCTTTCGATCCGCGGAATCAAGGAGATGCTCAACTACGCGCGCGACCATTCTGTGGCGGATGGCCTCAACTACGTCGCAACGTGGAATGCGGCGATGCTCATGTCGGCGGACCTGCAAGAGGCAATGCTTGCCAATATGGACAAGCGCCCGCCGACGTTTTGGAACTAGCGCACCGCTGTGGTTTATCCGGCGTCGGGCATAGAGCGCAAGCCGTAGATGCTGTCGCCGACGATGAAGTATTCGATGCGGGATATGTGCTTGCCATCGTGCATCTTCTCGTCCTTGAAGGTGTAGCCAACCGCGGCAACTTTGTCGCCGACCTTCGGCTGCGCGACTTTCCATGCGTCGATGCGGGTCAGTGGCGACAACTCGAGCGTCCATTCGCCCCGATGTTTGGGCAGTGCCGCATTTGCCATGACCTTCGCGCCGTCAACGTTTTGCGTTTGCTTGGGAACTGCTCGCTTGGCGAGGTCAGCAGGTAGTGTTGCATCCTTGGCGACTTCGATCACCAACTCTGCGTGAGGGTTTTGCCATTTGAGCGACTTGACCGTTCCGACGAAATACAACGGCTTGGCTTCATCAAAGCTAGACCAGCCATGGTGAGCGAGCAGCGACGGGGCGAGCAGTGAGGCAGATGTGGCGACGACGAATTGACGACGATTCATGAAAGCTCCTAGATGTAAGCAATCCAGCGACCGCAGAAAATAACGGCGATCCAAATCAGAATGGACAGAAAGGCCTGCCCGCGAGTGATACCACTATTTTTATTGATGGGTCCCCGCGCGTGCAAGATGCCCGCATTGGTGCCGGCAGCAAACAGCAGGCACATCTTGGCAATAAACATTGGGTTGGCGATCAGGTCGGAGATGCGCATCACAAACATCGTGAGTCCGGTGAGCAACGCGAGCGCAAAACCCGCGATGGTCCAGGGCAGCAGCCCGCGCACCAGCGCCCCGAGGTCAAGTGCACGCAAGCGGCCTAGGATGCGCAGATCCACGACTAGGATTGTTCCGAAAAGCGTGGCCAGCGCCACGAGATGGACAACTTCCAGTAACGGGTAAGCGTAAAGATTGCTCTTTAGTGCAGCAATCGGCGCCCAAGCCTCTAGCCGCCCGAGCGTTGCGGCCGCGGAAGTGGCTGAGTCAATTTGCTGGCTCACGACACTTTGATAGAGATAAGCATGGAGGGCATTTTGCCAGCGAATCGTCGTCGCACTGGCGCTCGTCATTCATCCTCAATTATGGTGTTTTGTCGCAACGGGCTGGTTGCGCCAGCCCGGTTGGTGGATCATCGGGTAGGCTTTCGCTGATTGCGATAGCATTGAGGTTCAAGCAACCTTAGGAGGTCCCTATGGCAACCCCTCAAAAACGATTCCTTGTGGTTTTTACCGCAGCGATTGGACTGGCGCTCGCTGGATGTGCAACGACCGACAACGGCCCAACGCCGTCCGCCGCGGACTCCGCCAAGCTCGTGAAGTCCGAAAAAGAGGCCATGACTGGAAGCCGCATTGCTCGCCCGACCAGTGAGCGCCACATTCGCTCGACCGTGCAGGACAAGGCAGACGAGCCGGTACGTTCCATCGGCAACGTCGTCGGCAACCGCAGCAATTGATCGACGCCTGACGCGCCGCGTCCCTCATCAATCGTCCATCCATTAGATGCTCATGCCCCGTATCTTTCCTCAAGCTCTCGTCGCCAGCCTTGCGGGGCTTTGTTTTATGGCATCTGCCTCTCTGGCTGCTGCTGCCGCTTCGGGTGCGGCAGCCAAGGCGGGCGCGAAATCGGACGTGAAGGTAAACATGGTGCAAAACACCGCGTCCGAGTTCCTGGTGACGGTGGATCACGGCAAGCAGCGGTATCGATTCGCCACCTTTGTCCCCCAATGGGATTCGCCCACCGAAGGCATTGATCGGCAACGCGCGTTGTCTGGGTGGAAAGGCGATTTTCTGTTCGTACGTCATCAATGTGGGCAAATGGCCAACTGGCGATGCGTGGTCGACCAAGTGTTCACGTTTCATCGAGGTAACTTAGTTCACCTTGGAGGTGTCGAAAGTCGCGATTGCATGGAACTCGGCTGCCGCCATGATGAAAAGACGGGTCTATTTCGCGATATTCACGACGCTTACCAAGTGAATCCCGTCACGGGGCAAACGGATTCGCCTCCGCTCGCCGTGCTGTTGCGGGCGGACCCGACCAAGCGGCAGTTCACCACCGACCTTGATGCCACGTGGCAGCTCAATAGTGCACTTTTCTCGCAGAGCATGAGCTGCCTGGATCTCGTGGCAGAAAAAGGCTTTGCGGAAAAGTGTGCCGCTGGGGCTACTCCGTGGTCCAGTTTCTTGAGCGCGGCTAAGCTCGCCAGAATTACCGGCCGCGATAAGGAGTGGGGCGCCTTGTTCGAAGTACAAGCGAAGGGCTACTGTGCCAAGTCGGCTGATCCCCGCTGTGAGTGGCGTATGCGCGGGATTGAAGAGTTCTACAGCAAACTCAGCGCCGGACAGCTCTCCACGTCTGTGCCTTCACCGATTACGTTGACGAGCGTCGATCGCGCGGAGCCCTCGGGTATGACGCCGCAGAAACTTCCTGCGGCCAAGCCCATCAAGTTAGGTTCCTGAGCGCCATATGAAGTATTTGCACACGATGGTTCGCGTGACGGACCTTGAAGCGTCACTGGCGTTCTACTGCAAAAAACTCGGTCTTATTGAGGCTCGCCGCAGCGTTAACGAAAAGGGTCGCTTTACTCTGGTGTTCTTGCACGCGCCCGGCGACGAAGCGGCGCAAGTTGAGCTGACCTACAACTGGCCTGCCGAGGACGGCTCGGTTGAGCAACTCGGCAGCGCGCGAAACTTCGGCCACCTTGCTTATGCGGTGGACGACATCTACGCAACCTGTCAGCGTCTGATGGATCATGGCGTGGTGATCAATCGACCACCACGAGATGGCCGCATGGCGTTCGTGCGTTCGCCGGACAATATCTCAATTGAGCTTCTGCAACGCGGCGGCGCGTTGCCGCCGCAGGAGCCATGGGCATCGATGCTGAATATCGGCACTTGGTAGTCTGCCCCTAAGCACAACCCCCAAATCCCGAACGAGGACCTTATGCCTACACGTCGCCAAATGTTGGAGCTTGCCGCTGCGAGCTCACTCGCCACCGCGCTACCATCTGCGCTACTTGAGGGCGCTCACGCGCAAACAGCGATGGCTGGAACGTCGGTAAGCCCGAATGTCACCAAGGCAGCTAAGTCGCTCAATATCCTCATCCT
>JAJTHU010000144.1 GCA_021300055.1 Nitrosomonadaceae bacterium
TCGAACAGATTCGTTAAAGCCCATCGTCCAGCGCCAGAACAGCGCGGCGCGCTCCGACGCGGTACCGCGATCGACAATCTGTTCGATTTCGCGCTCACCACCAAAGCGGCTGACGGCGAGGATAGTCGCTGCGTGCATCGCAAACAGCAGTACCGAGCCGTACAAGAATACGATCGACAGCATGTGGAACGGGTTGTACATCAAGTTGCCGTAGCGAATCGAGAACGCCGCCGTCCAGTCGAGATGCGGAAAGATTCCGAAGGGGACAGCTTCGGACCAGCTACCCATCAACACGGGTCTGATGAAACCAAGCACGAGGAAAAGCCAAATGGCCGCCGCGAACGCCCAAGCCACATGCGTTCCCATACCGAGCGAACGAGCCCGGCGATACATGCGTAGCCACCACAGAAGAACTGAGGCCGTCAGGAAGAAGCCGGCGATCAGCCACCATCCGCCTTTGTCCAGTGGCGGGAATGAAAGACCATATTCGGCTGCCGGTGGTTCAAGACCCAGCCAAGGCAACTGACGGATGAACTCCATCACATTCCAGTTGACCGACGCCCACATGTTCAGACCGATGATCTCAAAGGCGATCAGGAAGCAGATGATTGACGAAAGGCCTAAGCCACCGAGATAAAAGGGCCCAATCTGCGCGTCGCCAATCTTGCCCAGCCAATAGGAGAAGAGTGGCTCGCCGCTACGTCCCCACCAGTCTTTCTTTGGCAGCGGTACACCTTCATAAGGTGCGTGAACTTGCACGCGAGTGAATATGTTTTGATATTCCATCGTTCGCTCCCCTTATTTCCAGATAGGTAGATTGAGCCACCACGACCACCACTCCGGCCAGCCGCGCGTCCAAAACGGACCGCTGATGATGATGCAGACGGCCGCCCAGAATACCGAGCTCAGTGCGAGCAGAAGGCCGACGCGATGAATCCCGAGTGTGCCGACTGAATAACCGATGGCATCGCGGAAAAAGGTGTTTTCATGCTCCGCGGTTTTGACAGGTTCGCCCTTGGCTGGATTAGTCGACGACAGAATGAGCGCACCATGCAGCGACAAGGCCAAGGTCGTGGCGAAGAACAAACTCGCGGCAATCATATGTGCCGGGTTGTAATGAAAATGTAAGTACTGATACCCCGTGTTGGATACCCAGTCCAGATGACTAATGATGCCGTACGGGAAGCCGTGGCCCCACGCGCCGAGCATCAATGGGCGAATCACATTCAGGGTAACGAAGGCGAGGATTGCAAATGCGAACGCGAACGGCACATGCAAGCCCATGCCGAGCTTTCGACAGATCTCGACTTCGCGCAGCGCCCAGGATGTGAATGCACCGACAGCGCATACGGTAACAATCTGCCAGATGCCGCCTTCATTGAATGGCGCCATTCGCAGTCCGTACTTCAGATCTGGCGGCGCGATGTTGATTTGCCAGATGTTCCACGTCGGCCCTTGAAACGTTGCCCACAAGATCAGGGCCGTACCAAGAATCGAAAAGAACGCCGTGGTCACACCAAAGAATCCGACATAGAAGGGGCCAACCCAAAAGTCGAACAGGTCTCCTCCGAGTAGCGTGCCACCTCGTACGCGGTATTTGCGTTCAAAACTAAGCATAGCCATATTTAGCCCCTCCGACTCTTCTGTTTCGAGCCTTCCGCCTTCGCCAAAACGGTTTGCCAACCACCACGCTGGTCGCTGGCCACCGTCATACCTGTCTTGGCCGCGCAGATGCACGCGCCAAGCTCAATTCGAATCTGAACTTCTAATCGCTTCAAAACTGCTGTCACAGTCTCTAAAACCACGGACAGAGCGCGTGACCCGAAGGTCAAGCCGACTTGTGATCGTCGCGCTCTGCCCGCTTACTGCCCTTCCAAGAACGAGTCGCTATTTGGGAGCAGCTGGCTGCGCTGCTACCGGTGCTGCCTTGCTTGCGCCCCATAGGAAGGCATATCGATCGGTGGACAGCACGATGAAATGCAACAACATCACCATACTGAACACGAAGATCGCCATCGCGACGAGCGTACGACGCGGATCGAACAAAAGCCAAATTCGCCACATGTTTCAACCTCCAATACGTTTGTGACAACTCCGAAAAGGGTCAACGTCCTGATGGACAACCCATACCTTGTGACACTTGAGCTAGTTCCTTAGAACCAAGGTCGCCACATCCAGACGAGCACATGCGAGAAGAAACACACAGCAATCCAGCCGATGAAACTCGACATGAAGAAACTGTGGAATTCTTTCGCCTCGCCGGCTGTCAGACCTGTCAAGGAACCTCGCTTTTCCTCAGCCATACCTGGCCTCCTTTGCTTCGCAACTACGTCATTGGTGATGACGCATTTGCATGTTCCGCGCGACTCCCACGCGGGGGACCTTCTGAACTGCGTTGCACTGCACTTCAGAAGTGGCGCCCGAGCCCTCGGGCGATTTCGATACTTATCTGTTGTTTTGCTGCATGTTTGGTTGTTGTCCGCTAGTCCTGTAGCGCAATTGCGATCGTCGAACGTGCAGCCTCGCTCGCCTCGCTTAGGACCGACACATCTCGCTTCGTTTCACCACCGCCACCGAGCATGCGTGTGCCCGCCACGATCGCCAAAAAGATCGGGAAGCTAACGATGAATATCGCGGTGAACAGCGTCTCATCACGCTTCTTCAGCGAGTTGCGCATGTTTTCAGCTAAGTTGTTCGTCATCATGAGGTTGCTCCTTCCAATAGGGCGTCACGTGCAGCAGTGACGTGTGCGGCTTCGACACTTTCCAAACCAGCTAAGCGTGCTTCACGTTCAGCGCGATCCCGCATGCGCTTGGCGACTGAGATTCGAATCAACACCGGTTGCTCATCAACCAACTTGTCCAACGCGGCCTTGGCGGCGTCTTGCCATGGCAACGCCTTGGATGGCTTCGCAAGAGAGGCCTCGACCTTGTCCATCTGATTGGCCAAGGGCAGGATGTGAAAGAGCGCGTCGAACAGCGCATTGGCGACTTCTTGTACGAGATAGGTCGCGCCCGAGTAGCCCATGAAAGGCGTACCGGTATGGCGGCGGATGATGGCACCGGGAAACGATGCTGGGATGTAGGAAGTGCGCGCACCGCATTCGGCCAAGTACATACGCTCGTTGTAGCTGCCAAACATGACCAGTGGCGGCTTTTCGCGAACCATCTTGCGTACGTTCTCGTTGTCCGTTTTTTCGCCGGCTTTACGCGAAACGGCGAAGTGGCACGGCAAGCCCATCTCGGTCTCCAGGAAATTTCTGAGGCCACGCGTGTAGGTTTCGTTGGCAACGACTGCAAAGCTCGCCGTACCAAAAAAATCTTGGGTCACAGAACGCCACAGATCCCAAATAGGTTTGATCGTGGTGTGCTTTTCTCGCTCGATGAAAGGCTCCGGATCGAGTCCAAGCAATTCACCCAGGCGACGTAGAAACTTCGTCGTGCTGTGCAAGCCAATCGGCGCTTGCAAGTAAGGCCGCTCAAGCGCCTCACATAGCATGCGGCCGAACTCGCGATACATGCAGATATTCACTTCTGCATCCGCGAGCTTACGCACATCAGCCAAGTGGCTCCCGAGCGGAAAGGTCATGTTGACCTTCGCGCCAATTCCTTCGACCAAGCGGCGAATTTCGGCCAGATCGCTAGGCATGTTGAAGGTGCCGTACGCGGGGCCGATGATGTTAACGAGCGGCCTCACCACGCCATCTTTGTCGGCTTCGCGCGGCTTGGCCTCCGGCACAGCACCGCGCTTGTTGCCATACTCGGTCCACAACCAGAACATGGCGCGATTGGCGCTTTGCCACTGATCTTCATCAATGGTGCGCGGCAGAAAGCGCTGAATATTGGTGCCCTCTGGCGTAACGCCGCCGCCGATCATTTCAGCGATCGACCCGGTGACGACGACCGCAGGAAGGTCCGGGTCAAGTACGGCATGCGCGCGCTTCATCGCGCCTTCAGTGCCATCCCGTCCTAGGTGTTCTTCGGCGAGGCCCGTCACGACGATGGGCAGTTCGTGCGGGGGTAAGGCGTCTGTGTAATGCAGCACCGACGTCACCGGAAGGTTTTCGCAGCCGACCGGCCCATCGATCACGACTTGCAATCCTTTGATTGCCGTGAACACATACACGGCACCCCAGTACCCCCCTGCGCGGTCATGATCGAGCACGAGCATCAGATCATCTCCTCGGCTTTGCGCATCTTCATGAGCTTGATCACTTGCCGCTTTGTGTGCTCCTTAAACTCAGGACGGTCTTGCGGCACACCATTAGCGGGTTCCCAGACGCCTGCAGTGTGACCTTCGCCGACGCCTGCAAAGAAGTCCTTCATCGTCTCGAAGCGTCCTTTGTTGGCGAGCGCCGCATTGATAACGGTCGCCAACGAACCAGCACCGGCCGGCCCCATGAGGGGACGCGCCGAAATCAAGTTTGTGAAATACAGCGCCGGGATGGTGGCTTCTTTGGCGGCCTGCACGACTGGCGTCGTGCCTATCGCTAAATCCGGCTTGAACTCGTGCATCGCCGCAAGATCCTGTTCGAGCGAAGCGCGATATTGGACGTGCACGCCGCGTGCCTCCAACCACTCGCGGTCTAGCTGACTCCATTGCGTCTCCGGACAAGCTGTGCCCACGTAGCGCAAATCAGCACCGCTCTCGACCAACAAACGTGCGTCCAGCAGCTCCGAACCTTCATAGCCGCTCATGGTGATGCGGCCCTTGATCGGCATGGCGGACAGCGCGCCCTTTATCGCCGGCAAGATGCGATTCTTGGCTGCATCAATTTTTTCCTGCGACGTATTCGTCGCTACGCCAATGTTTTGAAGCCAGCTCTCGGTACCGTCATAGCCCACGGGGGCCGAACCAACGATACTGCGACCTGCGGCGGAGAACTCTCGCAGACTGGCCGTGTAAAACGGATGAAGCGCGGCGACAGCTGCGCAGTCGAGCGCGGCATAAAGCTCGCGCCATTCGCGCGTCGGCACGACTGGCCCTGCAGCCAAGCCCATCGGTTCCAGCATCATGCCGATCGTGACCGGATCGACAGGAAACACTTCACCGACGAGAGAAATTGTCGGCTTCTCGTTACGACCGTTACGCGGAGCGAGCACCGGCCCTTGTTCTGCTTCAGTGCGAGCGTATTTCAACATAGCGCCCGCGAGCACATCTTTTGCCTCGGCGTGCGTAGGCACACCAAAGCCTGGCACATCGATGCCGATAATGCGCACGCCGTTGATCTCTTTGGGCAGCAATTGCAAAGGCACACCACTCGCGGTCGGCACACACAGATTGATGATGACCACTGCGTCGTATTGCGCGGGATCGGCGAGCTTGTACGTCGCCTCGCGAATATCTTCAAACAATTTGCCCGTGACGAGCGATTCGGAATTGAATGGCACGTAACCGACCGTGCGCCGCGCACCATAAAAGTGAGACGTGAACGTCAGGCCATAAACGCAGCAGGCGGAGCCCGAGAGCACCGTGGCAGTTCGACGCATCCGCAAGCCCACGCGCA
>JAJTHU010000240.1 GCA_021300055.1 Nitrosomonadaceae bacterium
ATGGGTAACGCTGCCTGCATGAGTTAAAGTCTCACGGTCGGATATTCGCAGGAAGTCATCCAGCTTGCTGATCCAATCCTGCATGGTCATCGTGCGGCGGCTTTTGGCTTGTAGCTCGGCAAATTCCAGATAAACCGCTACAATCCGGTTTAGGGTATCGAGTTCTTCCACGTTGAGGTAGTTCTTTGCTACTTGGGCATCGGTTCGCGTGAGCCCCTTACCGCTCAGTGAGGTTAGCCCCATTTGCGGTTTCGATGCATCCGCACGCGCCTTGATAACCTCGGCTGCTGTGCGCCCATGCGCTGCCCAGTGCATTTTATTCTGCACGATTTTGAAGAACCGCTGCGAGGTATCCACGTTGGGGTCGTAATCAATACTTGTGGCGTAAATATCGAGCACCTTGCGCCAGAACACTTTCTCAGACGAGCGGATATCGCGGATGCGGGCAAGTAGTTCTTCGAAGTAGTCACCGCCGCCTGCTTCTTTCAAGCGGGCAGCATCCATCGCGAAGCCTTTGATCAGGTATTCGCGCAAGCGCTGCGTTGCCCATATGCGAAATTGCGTGCCACGGTGGGATTTGACGCGGTAGCCTACGGAGATGATGACATCAAGGTTGTAATAACTGATCTCGCGGGTTACCTCGCGGCTACCCTCAATTTGAACTGTCCGGAATTTCCGGACAGTTGCATCTTCTCGAAGCTCTCCTTCATCAAAGACATTTTGAATATGCTCTGAAATTGTTCTTTTATCTTTCGAGAACAATTCGGTCATTTGAGTTTGGCTTAACCAAACGGAATCATCTTGGAATCGCACCTGTACGCGCGTGTCACCATCTTCTGTCTGGTAGAATAGTAGCTCGCCCATATCCTGAGTGGTTGGAAGATTATCACTCATAGCCTGAACCCCACGCGCGCCAGTTGTTTCTTTATCTCGGCATCCATGGCCTGCGATTGGTTCATCTGCTCGGCAAGCTGGGCGGTCAGGCGCTCCATTTTGGCAGTGAAGCCCTCGGCGTCTTCCTCTTGCTCCTCCGCGCCTACATAGCGGCCTGGGGTGAGCACGTGGCCATGCTCCTTCACCTCATCGAGCTTGGCGGATTTGCAGAAGCCTGCGATGTCTTTGTAGCCATCCTTGAAGGCTTCGTGGGTGGTGGGCTCGCCGCGCCATGCGTGGTAGCACTCGGTGATGTAGGCGATGTCTTCATCCGCTAGGTTGCGGTTTACGCGAGTTTCCATGTAGCCCAGTTTGCGTGCATCGATAAAAAGTATCTCGCCTCTGCGGTCACGCAATGTGCCCTTAGCCACTAGCCCATTGCTGCGATCCTTCGCCAGGAACCACAGGCAAACAGGGATCTGGGTGGAGTAGAATAGCTGGCCAGGCATGGCCACCATGCAATCCACCACGTTCTCATCGATCAGGCGTTTGCGGATTTCACCTTCGCCGCTGGTGTTTGAGCTCATGGAGCCATTGGCCAATACGAAGCCCGCGAACCCACGCGGGCTCAGGTGATGCACCATGTGCTGTACCCAGGCGAAGTTCGCATTGCCTGTGGGGGGCACACCATATTTCCAGCGCACGTCATCGCGCAGGCGGTCGCCGCCCCAGTCCGAGATATTGAAAGGCGGGTTGGCGATGATGTAGTCGGCCTTCAAGTCCTTGTGCAGGTCGCTATGGAAGGTGTCGGCGTTCTTGCTGCCGATGTTGCCCTCGATCCCGCGAATGGCCAGATTCATTTTGCACAAGCGCCAGGTGGTGAAGTTGGACTCCTGCCCATAGACTGAGATGTCGCCGACGCGCCCGCCATGCTGCTCGATGAACTTCTCGGACTGCACGAACATGCCGCCCGAGCCGCAGCAGGGGTCATAGATGCGGCCTTTGTAGGGCTCCAGCATTTCGACCAGTAGGCGAACCACTGATTGGGGGGTGTAGAACTCACCGCCGCCTTTGCCCTCGGCACTGGCGAAGCGGGAGAGGAAATATTCGTACACGCGGCCGAGCACGTCTTTGCTCATACGGTGGTCGCCGCCCATACCGATCTTGCTTATCAGGTCGATGAGCTCGCCGAGTCGGGTTTTATCCAGCGCAGGGCGTGCATAATCTTTCGGAAGAACGCCTTTCAGAGTGGGGTTCTCCGATTCGATAGCGGTCATGGCATCGTCGATGATTTTGCCAATCTGCGGTGTCTTAGCGTGCGACTGGATATATGGCCACCGCGCCTCCTTGTGTACCCAGAACACGTTGTCGGCCAGGTACTCGTCGCGATCCTCGGGGTTGGCTCCTGCTTCCTTACTCAGAATCACGTGCTTTTCTTCAAACGCATCCGAGATATATTTTAGGAAAATGAGGCCAAGCGCGACGTGCTTATACTCCGCAGGATCCATGTGACCGCGCATCTTGTCGGCCGCTGCCCAGAGCTGCTGCTCGAACCCTACCGTGCTACTCATTGTTTGCTTCTTGCTTGCTGCCATAAAACCCCAATCAACTTAACTTCTTATTGTTTAATTGGATTCAAGAAGCTCCGCAATCGACTAAAACGCCTATTAATCTTCGCCAATTCGGATTCCAGATAGTTTTTAGGCCATATTCTCACCTTTTTAACCCCGTCTCCATGCCTAGCCCTATGGTAATATATAGGTGTACCAATCATTGGGACGCTAAATGACACTCAAAGTGCACGAATGGTCACATTTTTTGTGACGTAATTCTTAGCAATAGGCATTGCGTCCTTAAAATTGATACCAGCCAAACCCAAAATTGATACCACTATGTAAGCTGTAGTTTGTTGTTGGTTCTACTCCAATTTTTATACTCGTGAGTGGCTCTATGTTGTCCCCCATTTCCATAGTTTAGGTGCGTAAGCCTATATGTTGCAGCAAGGCGACCATAGAATGCCCCTACGTCAGTTCTTACTACTAGTCCATGCTCTCGGAGTTCGTTCAAAGCTCTCATGGCAGTATTTTTTGATATGCCCGTTAGCTTTTGAACTGATCTACAGCTCACGCCGATCTCACCATTGTTAAAACCGTTGTGTGATCTAATAACGTACGTCCATACCCGAAATGCGGAGCAAGAGAGACTAACAACGCTGGGGTGGTCATATAGGCCATGATTTATCTGAACCCAAGTTTCCTTTTTCTCATTTCGGCCACTCGCAAATATCCTCCCCTTTGAGCGCTTGAAAGTCATATATAGCCCTTTTCAGCGTGCCAGTGAGGTAGCGGCTATTGAGCCGCCACTCCTTTGTCCGCCTTTTGTTTTAATGATTTGGTTTGATGTGATGGTTTTGGCTGGGACTCGCACCACTTAAAGAACTTGGTCTCATTTATTAGAATACGGCTGCCGACCCTCACAATGCATCCTTCGAACCCGCTTTTTTTTGCATTGAAAACCATACTCCGCAGGCCAGCAACGCTTGGCCATGGATGAAACTCTGGCCACTTTGTAAGCGGTATCAGTCGTGTTGTTTCGGCAGAAGGTGTTGAAGGGGAAGTTGCGTTACTCATAAATACTCCATGATTTTGGTGGTTATGCAGCAATGCGCTGCGTTCAATACCAATAAGCATGAAGAATCGAGAACGCCTGTAGCGTTGCTATTTTAATTTGGGGGAACGCTACTTGCGTAACATTGCACGCACATCTTCGGCATTTATAGTGGTGCGAGATAGGAGGCTGGCCATATCCGCAATCTGGTCATGTGTTCCTGAGTAGCGAATGCTGTTCATAGCTCTACAGACAGCTTTTACTGCAAACACTCTATCAGCCGATGGATCCTTCATTTTTCTTGGATACCAATTAGGGTACAGGGGGCGGCGCTGCCCGAGCCTTGCCTCAAGACTATCAAGTACACTCGCAAATTTAAGACTGTACCAATCTTGGTCGCCAATCTCATCATGTGCGTCATCTTCAAACTGTGTCTCTAGTGCGTTACTGAAAACATCGTTGATTTGCGCTTCTAAATGCGGTGATTTTTTGAGTCCCAATTTTATGGCTTTCAAGTGCTTTCTCATGCTGTCTAAAGATTTGGGATGTTCTGAGGGCATTTGGTAACGTGCGCTATGTAAAATCCATTTCCGCGACTCAGAAGCCAGCTCTTTTAGAAAGCGACTCTGTTTATCTCCGTCATCGATTGTATCAAGCCAGAACTTCTCAATTCTTTTGTCTCTTCCATTGGGCATTTCAATGAGATCAATGAGATAATCATAAACGGTAAGGCACTCTTTTTCCGTCCGATGATTTCTTAGCCCATTCGGGATGCGATAGTTACCAGCACTCTTTATTTGCATCAGAGTCTTACGTGCCGAGCTATTAAGCAACTTTATGTTTGCCGCTGGGGGCATAGTTCCTCACGTAAACATCTTGGCGTTCATTCGTTCAATTACCTTGCTTGTATGCGTGTCGCACATGTGCGCGTAGCGTTTGACCATTTGAAGCGTCTTGTGGCCAAGGATCTCTGCAATTTCAGCTAAGGATGCGCCGTTCATAGCAAAGTGACTTGCGGCAGTATGCCGAAGGTCGTGGAAACGGAAGTTATCTATCCCCAGTTTATCGATTACATCCGCAAACGGCCTATCGATTCGTACGGGCGTGTCCTTTAGGCTTGGAAACACCAAGTCGGAAGTATTGCTGCGCGTATGCTGCCATTCTTTAAGCACCGCATGTGGCAGGCCATTAAGTGGAACACTTCTGCGCTCGCCATTCTTGGTTTCTTGAAAAATTAGGCGCTCTCGCTTAAAATCCACATCATCCCACGTCAGGCTAAGTATCTCGCCTTTCCGTGCGCCTGTAGACAATGCCAATACAAGGACGGTATACAGTGCTTTGTCCTCTAGTTCCTGCGCTGTTAGCAAAAGCCTTTTACACTCGGATTCCGATAAAAATCGGACACGCCCGCGTGGTTCTTTGAGCTTGCCAATCTTTCTCATGGGGGAGTCGTCCATCCAGCCCCACTCACGCACGGCAATGGTAAAGGTGTGGCTTAATGCCGCCATATACCGGTTAGCAGTTGCGGGCTGCACCTTGAGCTTACTGCGCGCCTCAAGAATTCGTGGATGGGTAACGTCACTCAGCAAATATGCACCAAGCTGGTCTTTCCACCAATTCAGCTGCTGCGTCTGGTTGGTTCCAAATTTCGTCTTACCAGCTTTGC
>JAJTHU010000301.1 GCA_021300055.1 Nitrosomonadaceae bacterium
GCGATATCGCGGGCCCAACGAAATTCCCTGTGATGCACGCGTTACACGCGGCGAGGAAATGGGTTGGTTTGAGCACGGCTCAACGATCATCGTGCTGGCGCCACGCGGTGTTCGCTTGGCACCCGGCATCCTCACCGGTTGGCAAATTCGAATGGGGCAGCCCCTGATGCTCCGCGACGCGCGGGGCGCGGACTCCTTACGACAGTAAGCCAGTGTGCGCGACGTTACAACCGCGGCTGCAGCGCCTACAGTGCGAGCGGCTTCTCACCCAATGCGCGCACGGGCTCGTAGCGAGGACACGAGCGCAAATGGTCGTTGACCATGCCAGTCGCCTGCATGAACGCATAGCAAATCGTCGTGCCGACAAAGCGAAAGCCCCTGCGCTTGAGCCCCTTTGAGAGCTGATCCGATTGCGGCGTTGACGTCGGCACATCGCTCCCGCGCTTAAACGCATTTTGGCGAGGCTTGCCGTCTACAAACTGCCAAACGTATTTGGCGAAACTGCCGCACTCGGCTTGCACATCCAGAAAGGCTTGCGCGTTGCTGATAGCGCTTTCAATCTTCAATCGATTGCGAACGATGCCGGCGTTGGCCATCAAGCGCAGCACGTCTTTTTCCTTGAAGCGAGCCACACGCGTGGCGTCCCAGTCCGCAAAAGCCGCGCGGTAGTTCTCCCGCTTCTTGAGGATGGTGTCCCACGAGAGTCCGGCTTGAGCGCCTTCCAGAATCAAGAACTCAAACAGAACCGTGTCGTCGGTCTGCGGCACGCCCCACTCGAGATCGTGGTACTCGCGCTCAAGGTCGTTGATCTCCGACCAAGGGCAGCGCCCGGTCGCGGCGGTGGCTGAGGTCATGTTCGTAAATGCTTCTCGGTTGCGCGAACAGGCCGCTATTGCAATGCCTGCGCTGCAGCTTGGCGAACCGCGTTGGCGATGGTCTCGGCGAGTCGATCAACCAACTCCTTGTCCTCACCCTCAACCATGACGCGAATGACAGGCTCTGTGCCTGAGGCGCGCAGCAATACCCTGCCCTTCTGGGCGAGCGTGCCTTCGGCCTCACGTACCGTAGCCTGAATGCTTGGGGTCGCGGCAAGGTCCAGCTCAATCGGCGTGCGCACATTGATCAGGCGCTGCGGATACATGTGCAGATCAGCCGTAAAGTCTGCGAGCGAACTCTGCTGACGCGCCAATGCCGCTAGTACTTGCAGCGCCGAGATGGTGCCGTCACCGGTCGAATGCTTGTCCAAGCAAAGAATGTGGCCGGAATTTTCGCCGCCGACTTCCCAGCCGCGTTCGGCCAGCAACTCCAACACGTATCGATCGCCCACCTTGGCGCGCGCGAACGCGATGCCCATATCGGCAAAGCGTCGCTCGAGGCCAAAGTTGGTCATCAGCGTGCCGGCGACACCACCGCGCCATGCGCCCGCGAGAACACGATCCTTCACAATGGCATAGAGCAATTGATCGCCATCGAACACGCGCCCCGATGCGTCGCACATCATGAGCCGATCGCCATCGCCGTCGAGGGCAATGCCGAGGTCCGCGCCGACCTCTTTCACCTTCAGCGCCATCGCCTCGGTGTGGGTCGCGCCAACGCCATCATTAATGTTCGTGCCATTTGGCGACACACCGATGGGCGTGACTTCCGCGCCGAGTTCCCAAAACAGGTTGGGGGCAATGTCATACGCCGCGCCGTGCGCGCAATCAACAACCACCTTCATCCCGCGCAAATCGAGACGTGCAGGGAAGCTGCTTTTGCAGAACTCTAAGTAACGGCCTTGGGCATCATTGATGCGCCGCACCTTACCCAACTGCGCCGAGGGACGACATGCGAGCGGCTTGGTCATCTCGGCTTCAATCGCAGTTTCCACTGCATCGGGTAGCTTCGTGCCCTCGCCGGAGAAAAACTTAATGCCGTTGTCGTCATAAGGGTTGTGCGATGCCGAGATCATCACCCCAGCAGAAAGCCGCATTGCGCGCGTCAAAAACGCGACGCCCGGCGTAGGCATCGGACCGACCAACAACACATCGACCCCAGCGGCTGAAAATCCTGCTTCAAGGGCGCTTTCCAACATGTAGCCAGAGATGCGCGTGTCCTTGCCGATCAGCACCGTAGGCCGCGCGCCGATCGCTTGCGAGGCGAGGATTCGACCCGCCGCAAAGCCTAAATGCAACACCCAGTCTGGGGTGATGGGAGATTCGCCTACTCGCCCACGAACGCCATCGGTACCGAAAAATTTACGCGTCATGTTGTGCGGCGATCTCAGGGCTTCTCGCCGTTGATGACTCGGGTGAGCAATTCTTTGGTTACGACACCAGTCTTGCTCCAAGCAAGCTTGCCATCAGGTCCAAAGACATGGGTCGTCGGCATCCCTTTGATCTTGCCGAACACCTTTTCGGTGCTGTCATCAGAGAGCACTAACGGATACTTGTGGCCAAATCGTTGCGCAGTGCGCTTGAGTTTGGCTGCGTCCTCCGCCGCTTTGCCCGTTTCATCCCAGTCAATGGCAATACCAATCACGTTTGCCTTCGCGGCTTGTTCGCGCGCAAACTCGGCAATCTCTGGGATCTCCTTGATGCAAGGCGCACACCACGTCGCCCAGAAATTAACGACGACCCACTTGCCCTTCATGTCCTTGAGGCGCTGAGGCTTCCCCGTGGTGTCCTTGAGGTCGAACGCGGAGGCACTCGCCGCGAACAAGAGGCTCGCGAGCACGAGGCAAAGCATTGCCCCGGTCTCACGCAATGGCGTGCGCCAAATTGCTCTAGGGGAAGGGGTCAAGGTTGCGGACATAGAGACGTTTTTCTCAAAAATGACGAATTTGTTAAACTGAGACTCAAGGTTGCATTTTAGGGCCATCCCGCTCGCTCAGGTCGGCAAGTCAGATTTTCGGCAACTCATGCCGCCACCATGCGATGGGGCTGGGGCACACCCCAGTTGAGTCATCCTTACCCACAACAACGCCAAACACCCCAAGAGGGTTGAATGCCACTCACTTTGACGGTCCCTGTGGCGACCGGTTCTATTCCGAATGAAGTCGAGACCAACCCCAAAAAGGCGCGCGTCTGGGTAGAGTCGCTTCCCCTCACCAAGAGCGTAGAAGCCGCGAGCGTGCTACTTAAGTCGCTAGAAGTGCTCAACCGAGGCAAGCTGGCGGGAGAAGAGCGCGTCGCGCTGATCGAAGCGTATCGACCAGTACTTAACGTGGTGTTTGACGAACTCGATGCGGTTTACGCTGGCGCCAGCGTGCCTCTTTCGGAGAAACCTGCTCAAGCGCTGCAACTCGCACAAGCGCTCGCCAGCGAATGCGCCATTGCATACAAATTTCTGATTCTGGAAAAGACCGGAAAGCTTATCGGCTTCGGTAACAAGAAGTCTCTGCCGGGACCGATTTACCACACCATGGTACTGCTGCTGGCGCAGATGGTGCAGAGCTACAAAACCTATTCACCGATTCGCGCTGGCGTTTGGCAGGAAGCCAACAGCCTGTATCTGTATGCGGAAGAGCAAGGCTTCGGTGCGGACGTTGCGGATACGGAGGCGCAAGCCAGTATCACTGAAGTGTTCTACGAAATGGTCATGCTGTCGCTCGCTGACCCGTACCGCTTGATGCAGCGCGAAACCGATAGCGTACTGTCGTTGCTTCGCCAAAACCGTGGCAACGTCGCGTTGCGCACGTCAGCGGAGGGTGTGGACCCTGCGAAGGCATTCGTCATCGCGCTCGATCTTGACGCAGGCCCGCGTCCTTTGGTTCAGGGCAACCGCCTTGCTGAGGGCGCCATCATGCGTCTCGTCGACTCAAGCAAGTTGGTCGAGCGCTTGCAGCAAAAAATTAAAGCCAGTACCGCAAGCGCCAATAGTGCTGCTCGCAGCCGTGCCACTCACGACCTGACCGACCTGATGGGCCGCTTGTGTCGCCTGTGGGGCGACCCGCCCAAACGCCAGTTTCGTCGCACGCCCTCCGAAACTGGCGTTGCCGTGTGCGCTGGCATCAAAGCGATCTCTTACTTCTCCGAGCTCGCTGCAAATGAAGGTAACGACGCGGACCTAGATGCGATTCGCGAGGGGCGCACGATTCCGCTGCTCAAAATCCCACAAGATCCGATGTCGCAGTTGATCGGTGTCGAAGAGTGGGGCGTACTCAATCAGAGTGCCAATGGCCTACGGCTACATCGCGAAAAAGGCAGCACAGTTGCGGTCACCGTCGGCGAATGCGTCGGCATGCGCCTCATGGGTGGCCGGGGCTGGAATCTCGGCGTCGTGCGTTGGCTCTCCATCCTCGAGGGCAATGCCATTGAGTTTGGGGTCGAGTTGATCTCGCCGAGCGTGTATGCGGTCACCATCGTGCCGACGATCGGTAGCTCTGGGCGAACCATGCCAGCTCTGCTCTTGGACAGCACGCATCCCGAAGCCCCGCCCGACACGGTGTTGTGTGCGCCAGAGGTCTACGCCGATCTGCGCGAATTCGAGCTCAACGACCACGGTGAATTGAGTACTGTCCGCGCGACGATGTTGATCGAACGCACGCCGCGTTTCGACCTATTTCAGTTTCAGCCTTCCTGAATCGCGCTAGCCCGTAGCCGATAGCGCTGAGGCTTGCGGAGTTCCTCGACCTCTCCGGCTTCGAGCATGGTGTGCAATGCGTCTTCAGCGTGATCGATCGGCATGGGAGCTGCCATCCGCAACTGCTCCAATGTGCGTGGCGAATCTGCGGCCGCAAGGGCGGCACGTAGTCGTTCACTCTCGATTACGAGATCCGCATTACCGCGCTGCGCACCTGGATGCCTAAGGTACGACAGCGTTGCGGCAATCTCTGCTCCCAACAGCACCACCAACCAGCACAGGAAGAGCCACAACAAAAACACCGGTACGCTGGCGAAGGCACCGTAAACCACGTTGTAAGTCGGCACCTTCGCTATGTAGAGCACAAAACCCGACTTCATGAGTTCGAACAGCACGGCAGCAAGAGCGGCACCAATCAATGCGTGTCGTGGTGGCACCCAGCGATTTGGGATCCACCGATACGCAAGGTAGAGCAGCAGCGTAGTCATCAACCACGGCAGTGCCCGTAGCAAGCTGTCATCAAGCCAAGGCATGCTGCGCTCAAATATGCGGCTGAGGCGCACCAAATAGAGCGTGGCGGAGAGACTCGCGCCCAACAGCAGCGGGCCCGCTGCGAGCAAGGTGATGGCCCAGCGCAGTCTGTGCCACCAACGGCGCTTGCGCGCTGCGCGCCAGATGTCGTTGAACGCATTCTCGATGGTCAGCAAGAGCATGATTGCCGAGGCGATCACAATCAACAGGCCTATAGTTGTCAGCCTCGTCGCGTTCGCAGCGAATTGGTCGACGTAGGTGCCGACCATTCGCGAGGCCATATCAGGCACGAAATTCTTGAGGATGAAGTTCTTTGTGAGCTGTATGACCTCTCGCGTGTAGGGTAAACGCGAGGTGAGTGTGACAGTGACCGTAAAAAGCGGCACGAGGGCCAAGAGAGTCGTGAACGTTAAGCTACCCGCCACGGTCAAACATCGGTCGCGCACAATCCGGCCAGCGACAAATACCGCATAGGCGACACTGTTTCGAAGTAGGTTCAGCACAGACCGGGACTCTCATTCATGGTGTAGCGCCCCACTGAGCGGCCTCCCTGTTGCCTTCCAACTCACATGGACGCATTCAATCGACTTTGGGGCACCGCGCTCGTGGAGCGCGTTCCTATAATAGCGGCAGATACTCTGAATAGCGGCAGCCACCAGCGACGCAGCGATTCAATGCAAACTGATGAGCCAACAATTCCCAACCGTCAATCCTCGGACACACATGGCAGACATTCTGGTTCTTTACTACTCACACAATGGCTCTGTTGCCGAGCTTGCGAACAGTATTGCGCGTGGCATTGAAAGCGTGCCACGCATGAATGCAAGGGTTCGCACGGTTCCCCGGGTTTCGACTGTTAGCGAGGCAACCTCGCCCGCCGTCCCGGGCTCCGGACCGCCCTATGCCACCCTCGCTGATCTGAAGGAGTGCGCCGCACTCGCCCTCGGTTCGCCGACACGCTTCGGCAATATGGCGGCCCCGATGAAGTACTTCCTTGATGGAACCGCGGGCGAATGGATGAGCGGCGCACTCATCGGTAAGCCCGCTTGCGTGTTCACCTCGACAGCGTCGATGCACGGTGGTAACGAATCCACGCTATTGAGCATGATGTTGCCCCTTCTGCACCATGGCATGCTGATCGTGGGCATTCCGTTTAGCGAGTCCGGCCTCACAGCCACCGACGCCGGTGGCACGCCGTATGGCGCCAGCCACGTTGCAGGTGGCGATGGTGCAAAGCCGGTGACTGACACAGAAAAGGCGCTGGCCGTTGCCCTCGGCAAGCGACTGGCGGAGATCACCGCGAGGCTAGGAAGCTAAGGCGATGGCCAACATGGAAGAGGCAACACCCCGCGCGCTACGTCCCACCTCCGTCGACGCCGCCGCGTCGGCGCATCGCTTGGGGTTGGCATGCCTTATCGCACTCATGACACTCTGCGTGCTTTGGGAATGGCTGCTTGCGCCCATTCGACCCGGCGGCTCTTGGTTGATTCTGAAGGCGGTGCCACTCATCTGGCCGACGTGGATCATTTGGCGCCGTCCGCTACAAAGACGCTACGTCTACCAGTTGTCGACATTGCTCATCTGGTTTTATTTCACGGAAGGCATCGTGCGGGCTTGGTCCGACTTGAATGGCTTATCGCAATTCCTCGCAGGTCTGGAGGCCGCTATTTGTTGCGTGTTCTTTATGGCCGCCGTGCGCTACGTGAGGCACTCTCGCGCGCTGCCGACTGCGCCCAGCTCGCGCGCCGCGCCTTGAGCGCCGCAATCGCCACCGGCAACACGCTGAGCAACACAATGCCAACGACAAGCAAGCCGAGGTTGGACTTGATCCAAGGGATGTTTCCGAAGAAGAAGCCGGCATAGACGAGGCCACCGACCCAAAGCGTGGCACCGAGTGCTGTGAAGAGCACATAGACGCTGCGTGTCATCTGCCCCAAGCCCGCAACGAACGGAACATAGGTGCGAAGAAACGGGACAAAACGCGCCATCACAATGGCGGCCGCACCCCAGCGTTCGAAGAACAGATGTGTGTCGTCGAGGTGCTTGCGACTCAACCAACGACTGTGGCGCGAGGAGAACAACCATGGGCTGACCCATCGACCGAGTTCATAGTTGACGACATTGCCGAGAACGGCAGCAGCAAACAAAGCTGCCACCAGAAAATGGACGTCTAGCGAGCCGAGTGCCGCAAGCGACCCGGCGACGAATAGCAATGAGTCACCTGGGAGAAACGGGGTAATGACTAGCCCAGTCTCGGCAAAGACGATGGCAAACAGTAAGCCATAGACCCAAACGCCGTACTGCGCGACCCAAACACCGAGGTGACGGTCAAGGTGCAATACGAAATCAAGTGCGGCCGTCAGCCACTCCATCGCCGAGCGCTTTCCCGTGAATGCGCTTCAGATGCTAGGTGGGATTAAGGTTGCGCCGAAATGACTTCAGGCTCGCCTTCTTTTTTCTGCGGCTTAACGAAGTCCTCACGCGACACACCGAGATACTTGGCGATTGGGCAAGCAACGAGTACTGAAGAGTAGATGCCGAAGCAAATACCGATCGTCAACGCCAACGCAAAGTAATACAGCGTCGGGCCGCCAAAAACCAACATCGCAATAACCATCATTTGCGTCGTGCCGTGCGTAATGATGGTTCGCGAAATCGTACCTGTGATTGCTGCATCAAAGATCTCGCCAGTGGTGGCTTTGCGCATCTTGCGGAAGTTCTCTCGCGCTCGGTCAAATACGACGACAGATTCGTTCACCGAGTACCCCAAAATCGCCAAGACCGCGGCGAGCACGGGCAACGAAAACTCCCACTGGAAGAATGCGAAAAAGCCAAGGATGATGATGACGTCGTGCAAGTTCGCGATGATGGTAGCCACCGCAAAACGCCATTCGAATCGAATCGCAAGATAGATGACGATTCCGATGCACACCGCGAGCAGAGCGAGTGAGCCATCGTATGCAAGCTCCTTGCCAACCGCCGACCCCACAAACTCGGTACGCTTGAGCGTCGCCGAGTCGTCTTTGGCCTTAAGTGCGGCCATCACCTTGTCGTTCAGCGCCTGCATCGCTTTGTTTTGGTCTTCGTCTGAAGCCTGCGGACGCGGTAGGCGAATCAACACGTCTTGCGCCGAGCCAAACTTCAGCACTTCGGCACCCACCACATTCGCCTCGCTCAGCGTCGCGCGGATTTGATCCGGTTCGACGGGCTTGTTGTACTGCACCTCCATCACCGCGCCGCCAGTGAATTCGATGGAAAGGTGAAGCCCGTTCTTCCAAAGGAAGAGCACGGCGAGCAGGAAAGTCACGAACGAAATCACGTTGAAGAGCAACGCGTGCTTCATGAACGGGATGGACTTGCGGAACTTAAAGAATTCCATAACTACCTCTTGAATGCGGTGGTCGCTTGCGCGCTGTCTCTAATGTGGCAATGCGTGTATGTGTCTCGCTAGGCCTTTGCCGGCTTCGCGTTCGCGGATTGATCCCACTTCACGTTGCCGATAGACAAGGAAGCAACCTTCTTGCGACCACCGTAAACGAGGTTTACGATGCCGCGCGACACCATGACCGCCGAGAAGATCGAGGTCAAGATGCCCAAGCAGTGCACAACAGCAAAGCCGCGCACTGGTCCTGAGCCCCAAATGAGCAACGCGAGTCCAGCGATCAGCGTGGTGATGTTCGAGTCAATGATAGTGTCTAGCGCTCGGTCGTAACCGGCCTGAATCGCCATTTGCGGTGACATTCCTGAGCGCAATTCTTCGCGAATGCGCTCGTTAATCAGCACGTTGGCGTCAATCGCCATACCGAGCGTTAGCGCGATAGCGGCAATGCCGGGCAGTGTCAGTGTGGCTTGCAACATGGACAGCAATGCCACCAAGAACAGCAGGTTGGCCGCGAGGGCAAGCACTGAAATCACGCCGAACAACGAGTAGTAGGCCACCATAAAAACGGTGATGAGTGCGAAGCCGAGCAGCAAGGAGTTCTTACCCTTCTCGATATTCTCGGCGCCGAGCGATGGGCCAATTGAGCGCTCCTCTATAATCTCCATCGGTGCTGCGAGCGCTCCTGCACGCATCAACAGCGCGAGGTTCTTTGCTTCGAGCGCGGTAGGAATACCGGTAATTTGGAACGTCGCGCCGAGCTCGCTTTGAATAGTCGGCCAGCTCAGTACCTCCGGCTTGCCTTTTTCAATCAGGATCACAGCCATGCGCTTGCCGACGTTCTCTCGCGAGGTCAAAGTCATCGCGCGCCCGCCTGCACCATCGAGTCGAACGTCGACCTTCGGACGGTTACCCTGCTGGGTGTCAAAGCCCGGTTGCGCATCCGTTACCTTGTCGCCGGTAACGATGACCTGCTTGCGTACGAGCACGATTTCACCAGATGCACCGATCATCTTATCGGTGCCAAACGGCGCGGGCTCAGAGCGGAAACGCTCAAAACTACCCGCTGACATGTGCTCTTCAGCCACCATGCGGAATTCGAGGGTCGCCGTGCGGCCGATCACATCTTTTGCGCGGGTCGGGTCGGTCACACCAGCAAGCTGGATCAGGATACGGTCAAGGCCCTGTTGCTGAACAATCGGCTCGGACACGCCAAGTTCGTTCACGCGCTTACGCAGCGCAGTGATGTTTTGCTGCAACGCTGCCTCTTGCAGCTTAACGAGTGTCTCTGGCTTTTTCGTGAGCGTGAGAACAATTTCCTCACCTACGTTTGCATCTCGAATGTTCAGGTCGGGGTACTGGTCAGTAAGCGCTTTCAAGCCTTTATCCGCCTCGGCACGCTCCTTGAAACGCACCAACACGTTGTTGCCATCGCGGGTGATACCTGAGTAGAAAATCTTCTTGTCACGCAGCAGTGCACGGCTTTCATTCGCATAGCGGTCAACCGCTTTGTCGATAGCCGCCTTCATGTCCACCTGCATCAAGAAATGCACGCCTCCACGCAAGTCCAAGCCGAGGTACATCGGCAGTGCATTGATCTTGGCAAGCCAAGCAGGCGAGTTAGACATCGAGAAAAGCGCGGCGACGTAGCCTTCACCAAGGGCGTTTTGGATGGCGTCCTTCGCTTTGAACTGCACATTGGGATCGGTGAACTTGATCCGCAGGGTCTCGCCCTCAAGACGAACGCCCTCGTGCGCGAGGTTCTGCGTCTTCAACAGCTCCGTAACGCGCGTTTGAAGACCCTCGTCTACTTTGTTGGTGCGCAACCCAGAAATCTGAACAGCTGGCGACTCACCGAAAAAATTCGGCACGGTGTAAAAGAATGCCACCACCAACGAGACGATGATGACCGCGTACTTCCATGCGGGATACTTGTTCATGCAAACCTCAAAATCTGAATGCTGGCGGCCCAGCGCAAGTCACACTCAACGCTCGACATTGCCTACTTGACCGACCAGACCAACCTGGTTCGAAACTCGCGCGGCTCGTTACTTGAGCACGTCGTTGTAGGTGCCCTTTGGGAGTAGCGTCGTTACCGCATGCTTCTGCACGTGGATCACTTTGCCATCGGCGACTTCGAGACCGATATAGCCGTCACCAACCTTGGTGATACGACCGATGATGCCAACAGCGATGACTTCATCGCCCTTCTGCAAGCCTTCGACCATCGTCTTGTGCTCTTTCGCCTTCTTCATCTGCGGACGGATCATGAGGAAGTAGAGCAAGATGAACATCAGAAAGATCGGCAATAGACCGATCAGGGTATCTCCGCCGGATGGTTGCGCGGTCTGAGCGTAGGCGACACTAATCATGAGAACTCCGAGTGGCTGGGTGGATCGCGCACATACGACAACAAAGGTCGGTATTCGCGCGCGAAACGAGGGGGAGAGACGGCGGCGATTCGCTACGAGCGAGGTCGGGGCGACATCCCAAAAATCAACCTGAAATTATAGCCCAGCAAGCCTTCCCAAGGCTCCACGACGGCTTATGGCCAAGTTCGGCTTGGCGGCGCCTAGAACAGCCAAACCCTAGTACTGGCCAGGCGTTTCAGACCGCGTCGCCCCAAACTCGCCGACTGGCGGGGGGTTCCGAAGTTGGCGCCTAGTCTGGCGCGTCTTCTGCGCTGACGCCCTTGGCGCGGTCGGCATAGAACTGCGCGCGGAACGCATCGAAGCTGTCTGCTTCGATCGCCGAACGCATCTCGCGCATCAGTTGCTGATAGTAATAGAGGTTGTGAATCGTGTTGAGGCGCGCACCCAAAATCTCGTTGGTGCGTTGCAAATGATGCAAATAACCGCGCGTCGCTGTGCGGCAAGCGTAGCAGCCGCAGCTCTCATCGATGGGGCGGAGATCATCGCGGTAGCGCGCATTGCGCAACTTAATGTCGCCGTAGCGGGTAAAGATCCAACCATTGCGCGCATTCCGGGTCGGCATGACGCAATCGAACATATCCATGCCGCGTGCAACGGCCTCTACCAAGTCCTCTGGCGTGCCAATACCCATGACGTATCGCGGCTTCTCACGCGGTAGCTGATGCGCGGTGTGGTCGAGGATCCGCAGCATGTCCTCTTTGGGCTCGCCCACGGACAAACCCCCAATGGCATACCCGTGGAAATCCATCGCAGCCAGCGCCTCACGGGACTCGTCGCGCAAATCTTCATACATGCCGCCCTGAACGATGCCGAACAGCGCATTGGTGTTTTGCAGACGGTCAAACTCACTGCGGCAGCGCTGCGCCCAACGCAACGAGAGGCGCATCGACGACGCCGCCTCTTCGTGGCTCGCTGGATAGTTGGTGCACTCGTCAAAGATCATGACGATATCTGAGTTCAACACGGTTTGAATCCGCATCGACTCCTCAGGGGAAAGGAAGCAGCGGTCACCATTCACCGGCGACTGAAACGCAACGCCCTCCTCAGTGATCTTGCGTAGCTCTCCGAGACTCCAAACTTGGAAGCCGCCGGAGTCTGTGAGGATGGGTTTGTCCCACGCCATGAATCGATGCAAGCCACCATGCTTCTCAATAACGTCGAGCCCCGGACGAAGCCAGAGGTGAAAGGTATTCCCCAAGACGATGTGCGCGCCGATTTCCTCAAGTTCTGTGGGGCTCATCGCTTTAACCGTGCCGTAAGTGCCGACGGGCATAAAGGCCGGCGTTTCCACGACACCGTGGGCAAGCGTGATTCGGCCGCGGCGCACCCGGCCGCCCTGTGTCGGGGATTCCCTGAGCAATTCAAACTTCATTTATTCGTCTCTTCCAATTTGCCCGACCGACCGCCGATGACGGTTGGCTCACACACCGCGTTCCAGGGCGCATTTTCGCAGAGAGCAGCCGCTGCGCCCAAAAGGCTCCTCCAAGGACCGCTTCAAAATGAAGGCCATTTCACCCAATCGATTGCGCTGGCGTATACAATGGGAAGTCAATGAAATGTTTCACATTCGCACCGCGAATGAGCCGTTTGTTCGGACGCAAATCACACTGAGGCCTGCATGCTGCAAAAGGTAGCCGTCAACCAACTCAAAGTCGGAATGTTCGTTGCCGATCTTGATCGGCCTTGGATGGACACTCCCTTCTTGTTGCAAGGCTTCCTTCTCGAAGACGCAGAACAGATTGCGCAGGTCCAGAGCACTTGCCAGTGGGTGATGATCGACCCCCTGCGCTCATCCAGCCCCGAGTTCGACGCACAGCGCAATACGAAACCCGAGCCCATTGCCAAGCGCGACCTCGGCACCGATCCCATCGTGACCGTGCAGCGCGTAGAGACGCCGCGGCCCACTCCTCTCGACAAACTGCGCGCGGCGACCGGCGCAGACGCGCTGAACCGAACGACACCGCCCGCCAAACCCGGCGCATCGGCGAAGCTCGGTGCGGATACTCGTACGAATCCGAAGCTGCGTGAGTTTGCATTACCCATTAACCAACGCGCGGCGACTGACCCAATGATGACCAGTTCATCAGGAATGCAAGCGCGCGACCCGCGTCCCCGCGGAGTTGCCTCGCGACCGGAAGCACCAAGTTCATCCGGCGGCATGCGCGGGCTGTTCGGCCAGCTCAAGGAGAACGTGAAGAACTTGTTTTCCTCTGCGCCGAGCGATAGCTACGACTTTGATCAGTACGAAGCCAAGGACGTGCCCAAGGTGCAGGCAGAGCGCCCGTCGTTCATGCCCGAAAACGTCCAACTTACGATCTACGAAGACACGCAACCGGTTGAAAACGAAATCCGCGCGGCGACTGACGCTTACGGCAAGTCTCAGGAGATCCTCTCAAAGATGGTCTCCGATATCCGCGCGGGAAACCAGATGCAGGTCGAAGTCGTTGAGACAGTCATCGAAGACATGGTCGACTCCATGGTGCGCAACCCGGATGCCATGATGTGGCTAGCCCGGATGCGCGAACAAAGCACCCTCGCCTACGACCACGGCCTGAGCGTCGCCATTGGCTTAATTGCATTCGGTCGGCACCTCGGCTTTCCCAAGGACCAACTAGGCAACTTGGGCGTCATGGGACTGCTTCTGGATATCGGCAAGCTCCGCCTGCCGACAAGCATCCTCGAGAAAACCGGCCGCCTCACGCCAGAAGAATTCGCCGAGATGAAGCGCCACGTCGAGTACAGCATGGAAATCCTGTATCAAACGCCCGGCGTCAATCCTGATGTACTTGAGGGTGTTGCCCAGCACCATGAGCGCATCGACGGCTCTGGTTATCCTTATGGTCTCGCCGGCAACAACATTACGGTCTTCGGCAAGATGTGCGCGATAGCTGATACGTACTCTGCGATCACTAAGAAGCGCCCTTACGCCGAGCCTGCTTCCCCACATGATGCGTTGCAAATGCTCTCTAACTGGGGCGGCATGCAGTTCCAAGCCGATATGGTTGAGCACTTCATTCAGTCGATCGGCGTGTTTCCGGTTGGCAGCTTGGTCGAGCTCTCTACCGGCGAGGTTGCGGTTATCGTCTCACACAACAAACAGAAACGCTTGCGCCCCAAAGTACTCGTGGTGACTGAGGAAGACAAGACGCCTCGCAAGCATCCAACCGTCAAAGACTTGATCTACGACGTGTCGGATAGCCCCGTGTACATTCGTCGCGGTTTGCCGAGCAACGCTTACGGGATCGACCCGAATGAGTTCTATCTCGGATAAGTCTGCCATGTGCGCCACCGCCGCGCACTACGGGAGGTTAGGGTGAGCGCCCAAGAACCCAAAGATTTCACCGACACAGCGTCTTTCCGCCGTCTCGTGTCTGGAGATGAAGAGATGCCAGCGTTGACGCGCGAAGGCTTGGTCTCGGCGATCACGAATGCAATTGAGTTCGCGCGCGTTTCACAACGGTTTGTTGGTCTGTTGGTAATTCGCCTTGAGCGCCCGGACAAGCTTGAATCAATCGTCGGCACCCCAACGCGCGAAGTCCTGAAAGTCGCGTTGGCACGTTTGCCAGATGGCATGCGCCCCGTCGACAAACTGCTTGACGTTGCCGATGACAAGATCATCGCGTTGCTTCCGAATCTACGCAACACGGCGCAAGCCTGGCTTGCCGCAGGCAAGGTACAACGTATCCTTGAGGAGAGCTTTGTCGTCAACGGCCAAGTGGTTGCGGTGCGCCCAGTTGTCGGCATTGCCACCTACCCGGATCACGCCGAACTTGCCGAGGAACTCGTCGTCCACGCCGACATCGCGGCATCGATCGCTGCCAGTCGCGACGTA
>JAJTHU010000243.1 GCA_021300055.1 Nitrosomonadaceae bacterium
GACAAATCGCTCACCAAAAAGCCCGGCGTGTGCAGCACCGAGCCGAGTCTTTCGTTGCTCGATCCGCCGAACGATCCGGAAGCATTCCGTCGCGTTCGACCTGGCCTCACACTAGAGCTTGACGTCAACGGCGCACCGGTCAGTTTCTTGAACGTGCACCTGAAGGCAGGTTGTGCGAGTGTCAATGACAGCAACCCGCGCTTTCCGGGCCGGTTGCTCGATGACTCGTCCGAGGCGTGCGAAGTGCTGAATCGCCAGGTCGCGCCGCTGGAGGATTGGATTGAGCGCACCGCCGCGCGTTCGCCACGTTTCGTGTGGCTCGGTGATTTCAACCGCCGCATCGACGACGAGCAAACGATGGCCATCGCTAAAGACAAAGTGCGCGCAGACGGGAGCGATCCGGCAAGTCCAAACAAAGTAGTCGCCAACGGAAAAGTTAATACGCGATATCTTTGGCAGGAACTATCTGACGGTTCCCCGATGTTGCATCAGATCCCGCTGTCGACCAGCGAGGGCGGCTGCAAGGGCTTCCAAGGGCTCGATCACATTGTGATCAGCGATGCACTCAAGCGCCTCAACATGGGCACGATCGTCTCGAAAAAAATCGGTGTGGCGGAAGCGCCAGGACAAACCATCGAGACTAGCGACCACTGCCCGCGCGTGGCGCAACTGCGCTTTTGAATAACTGAGGGCGATTAGCTCAGCTTGGCGTCTTCAAACAGCGAAACAAATTCGACGCGCTTAATGTCGTTGCGCTCGGGCAGAACGTAGAGCACGGGCGCCAGCATTTCTTCGAAGATGCCGCGCAGACTGCGCGCGCCGACCTTGTACTCAGCGGCGAGCGAAGCGATTTCTTCAAATACGCGTGGGCCGATCACTAACTCGGCACCTTCGCGCTTGAGCACTTCGCGGAACTGGTTGTAGAGGCAGTTTTTCGGCTCGGTCATGATCTTGACCAGCATCGCCTGTGACAGCGGTTGCAGACTCGCCACCACCGGCAAGCGGCCGGTGAACTCGGGAATCAGTCCATAGGCAATCAGGTCGGTGGGCTTAACACGCGAGTTCAACCGATCGAGGATTTTCTGGTTGTTGCCATCGGTGAGCGAAATGAAGCCGTAGGCCTTGCTGTTGGCAATAACGGCCTCGAGCCCCACAAATGCGCCACCGCAGATAAACAGAATGTTGGCGGTATCAATCGTCTGTCCGCTGGGCAGCTTTACCAGCGAGCCTTCCATGATCTTCAGCAAAGAATGCTGCACGCTTTCGCCAGAGGTTGCGCGTGTGGCGGGATCGGCTGCCTTGAGCTTGTCGATTTCGTCGATGAATACGATGCCGCGTTCTGCGCGCGCGACATCACCTTCGGCCTTGTTGAGGAGTCGCTGCAAGATGGCTTCGATTTCTTCGTTTACATACTTGGTCTGCGCAAATGATGTGGCGTCAGCGGTGACGAATGGCACCTGAATGGCACGAGACAGCGTCTCACAGAGCAGGGTTTTGCCGGAGCCAGTTGGTCCAATCAACAACACGTTGCTCTTGCCGAGCGCTATTCCTCCCGAGTCGGGCAGCGCAATCTTGCGGTAGTGCTGGTAAACCACCACGGCGAGCGCCCGTTTCGCCTCGTCCTGGCCGATAACGTATTGATCGAGATAGCGGGTAATCGCCTGTGGGGTCAGCTTGCCTTTGGCTTGCGCGTTGGTCGTGGCAGGTGTCGCTGCGGGCGCGGTGGCAGATGTAGGAGCGGGTCCGGGTGTGGTGGGCGTGGTCATGGCCTGATGTTACTGCAATGCAGCACGCTATCGTGTGTACGGCCTCGGCGGTGGTGCTAGAGTGCACGCTCGCGGCCACATCTGACCGCCCACTAGTCAAGGTTGCCGACATCGGAATGCAAATGGCGACGAAACCTACGGATGATGATTCGTCAAGCTTCATACCCTTCAAGAAGGGTGTGGGCCATTACGACGCTAACGAGGCGATTACGTTCTTCAAGCGCTATGGCAAGGCGGAGAAGTTCGCTGCTGAAGCGCTCATCTTTCAGCAGAACGAAAAGTCGAACAAGCAAAGCTTGTTCAATAAACCTGTAACCAAAGCGCTCACGACCCCGCTTGCGGAATCATTGTTTGCCCGCAAGCATGTGCACCGCATGTACCTCCTTACAGAGGGCGAAGTGATTTTGTCCGATGAGGGTGCGCTCGAAGAGATTGCGGGCCCGGGCGACGTCTTCGGGGAAATGGCGGTGCTGAGCGAAATTCCCGACGTTGATACGCCGGCGCGACGCACGGCTACTGCAAAGACAAAAACGGCGGTCACCTGCTATTCGCTTGATGGCGACGAAGTGCAAAAAGGCTTGGCCAAGCGCCCTGAGTTCGCGCTGATGCTGATGAGCGTCATGTTTGAGCGGCTGCGCACACAAGTCGATCGACTGTCGCGCCGGCCAAGCGATGCCAAGCATCATTCCAATCGCATGGAAGCGATTTTTGATAAGAGCATCATGAAGGCGTTGCGCGAGCGCTTGGGGCACAACTCTGTGGTGCACTTTCGAGCTGAGGATCGCATCCTTAAGGAAGGTAGTCTCGGTAGCACGATGTACGTGGTCACCGAGGGAGAAGTCGCTGTCGCGGTTGGACGCCGCATCGTTGAGAAAATGGGACCAGGCGGCGTGTTTGGTGAGATGGCTCTGGTCGATGGGCTGCCGCGCGCGGCAACGGCAGTAGCCCGCACCGAGTGTGCGCTACTTTCGATGAGTCGTCCGCAGTTGGTTTCGCTAATTGAGTCTGACCCGGTCATCGGCATGGCCATGATGCGTGCCGTTGCCGAGCGCCTTCGCTATATGAACGCACTATTGGCAAAAAAATAACCTCGGCTTGGTCAGCGGGGCCGGGGTCGGCGGGATTAGGCAATGGCCGCGCGCCTCTTTTTTGGGAATAACGCGGTTGCAAGGAGACGAAGATGATTGGATATGTCTGTGTTGGAACGAACGATCTGCCACGTGCGACGAAGTTTTACGATGAGTTGCTTGCTGTGATTGGCGCCAAACGCCTGATGGAGTTCGAGCGCGGCTACGCGTGGGGCGTCAGCATGGATCAGCCGGCATTTTCGGTCGTTACCCCCTTTGATCAACAGCCGGCCACTGTGGGTAACGGCGTGATGATCGCGTTCGTGGTGGACAGCAAGGACAAAGTCGCCGCACTGCACAAAAAAGCGCTTGAAATTGGGGCAAAAGACGAGGGCGCCGTGGGTCCGCGCGGACCGGGCTTTTATGCGGGATACTTTCGTGATCTGGACGGCAATAAGCTCAATGTTTTTTGCATGGGGCCGCATGCCGCTTAATCGTTGCCGCCAATTTGCGCGACGTGTACTGAAATTGGGATAGAACACATGCTTAGATTCATCGCTGTCGGAATGTTGCTGATTTGGGCGACCGACTCTGTGGCAAGTGAAGCCGCATTGCGGAATTGCCGCACGATTGCAGATAGCGCGCAGCGCCTCGCTTGTTACGACAGCATCAACCTGCCCGCAGTGGGCACACCGGCTCCCGTTCCCCCTTCGGCGCGTGGTGCGCAGGCGGGTAATGGGGTGCAAGGCGCGACTTCAGCCAGCACTGAGCGCGCGCCGCGTCCTCAGGCCCCCACAGCGGCACCTACCGCTTCTGATCGCGCAGAATTTGGACTCCCCGCCAGACCCACGGCACCAAATATTGAGCGAATTGAATCGCGCATAAAGGGCCGTTTGGTGAATTGGCAGCAAGGAACGCGCTTTCGTCTTGAGAATGGCCAAGTCTGGCAAGTGACAGACGATAGTCGCGGATGGTGCGAGTGCGATAACCCTCGTGTCATTGTGTCTCGTGGAGCGTTCGGCACGTACTTCCTCGAGATCGAGGGCAAGGGCAATGCACCCCGCGTGCGCCGTATCGAGTGATCTTGCTGATCGGTTGCGCCCTGCAAACGTTCCCGCATTGACGCAAAAGATTCGGTAACCGTCCCACATGTCTGACGACGATTTCGACTTCACAAAACCCGCGCCATCGCCGTCCGGTGGCGCTCCTGCCTCTGTGCCCGCGCCGGCTACTGCGCCCGCTGCGCCATCGGCGCCGTTCAAGCCGGCAATCAGCAAATTTTACGATGCTGTTGTGGCGGAGAAGTTTTTCCGTGAGGCCGGGCGCGCTGAATCCCTGCCAGCAGGTACGGTCATCTTCGAGGAAGGCGAAAAGTCAGGCAAGCAGGGACTATTTGGCAAACGTGTGATTCACCGCATGTACCTGTTTACCAGTGGCGATGTTGCTCTCACGGCGGGCGGTAAGCCACTCGACACCGTGAAAGCCGGAGAGGTGTTCGGTGAGATGGCGGTGATCAGCGAGATCCCAGGGATGACCACGATCGCTGCACGCAGTGCGACCGCGACGACCAAATCCGACTGCGCTGGTTATTCGCTGGATGGCACAGAAATGCAGGCGGGTTTGTCGCGCACGCCAGAGTTTGCGCTCATGCTGATGAGCGTGATGCTCGATCGGTTGCGCTTTGTCGCTGCGCGACTCGCTATGCGCAAAGGGGCCAAAGCGACAGGAGCCGTGCGAGCGCTAAGTCCGTTCACGCCGGAGATGTTGCAAGAGCTTGAGGACAAGCTCAAGCGCGCCACTGTGCTTCGACTTGAAGACGGTGCGAGCATCATGCGCGAAGGAGATGTCGGGTCGAGCATGTATGTCGTTTTGAGTGGCCTCGTTGAGATCTCTATCCGTGGCGCTGTCGTCGAGACGGCTTCGCTTGGCGCGGCGTTTGGCGAAATGGCTGTCGTTGATCAGTCGCCGCGTGCGGCGAGTGCAGTCGCGCGGGGGAGCGTGAAGTTGCTCGCGATTAACCGCGTCGGTCTCATGCAGTTGGTAAAGAGCGAACCTGCTGTGGGCATGGCGCTGATGCGCTCCATGGCGGAGCGGTTGCGGCGCATGAACACAATGCTGGCCCAATAGCAATGGGATGGACCCCTCCTCACCTAAACGGCATCTAGTGCCAGGCTGGAAGTGTGTGAACCCAGTCA
>JAJTHU010000132.1 GCA_021300055.1 Nitrosomonadaceae bacterium
AGAAAGCTCAGGCGTTATCGGACGCCTACTACGCTGGCCGCCAGAAGCGCGACCGGCTCGCGGGCTGGCTCGCTGTTGTCGCACCGCCCGTTCTTCTAGAGCGCTCATTGCAGCAGCTCGCCGGAACGGACATGCGTTCATCTCTCGCCTATGAGACACGAGTGCGGAGTTTTCACGCCGCACTGCGTGAGTTCTATTACCCGAAACTCTTTCTCGATGAACCCTCCAACCCCACGGCGCTGGACGCATTGCCTGAATTCGCTGACCAGATCGCCGGTAAGTGAAGCAAAACGCAAGGTGACTGTGGACAAGACGGAAGGCGTTCAAACGAGTCAGTTGGTCCTGCGGTAGAGCGCAAAGAATTACCTTATTGCCCTCGCTGCGAGGCGGGCGCATTGGGGAGGAACCTCATCGCCGCCTGCATCTCTTCATCTATTCCCGCACGCTGTGCGCTGAAGCGACGCTCGACGACAATGTCCGGTATAACGCTTCGATCAGGCGTGTCAGATTCATAGCGTGTGGCCAACAGCGGAACGTCAACCGCGACACCCGAGTGCGGCAGGTTCACCCAAGTGAGCTCACCGCCAGTGAGGCCACGCAGATTCCCGCCGGTGGGTTGACCGATCAACGTGGCGAGCTTTGCGTCCTGTGCCAGCCGCGTAAACTGAAAAGTTGCCGAACTGTTCTCACCTCCCACCAGCAACACCACTTTTCCGGCGTAGGGCGTCGCAGTCGGTTGGACGATGCGTGCGCCCTTCGCGCGCTCGATCACCTCAAGCTTGCTAGCCTGTGGGCCGCTTGTAACTGGGCGCACTTTGCCGGTGCGATCAAAGAAACTGTAGTCCCACGTGTCCAGGTAACGAACAAGGATGTACGGCACACGCTCGTAGCTGGTGATCGATTGGTCAGATTCGTAACGGAAAGGCGTCCTCAAGAGGTACGAAACAATCGCTTCGCCGATGGCACCATCGCCGCCCTCGTTATCGCGAATGTCTCCCCTCGGCTTCGAGCTTGTCCAGGTTGTCTATTGTGTACTTCCAGTGATTACCCTTAGCTCGGATATCGATTCCGCGCCATGGGTCACCCGATGAGCCACTCCGCGTCCCCTCCGCGGTTAGGTCACCTAGCGAATAGCGGCGGCCAGATATTGGCTCTACGTTGTAGTAGTGTTTCTCAATCCGTTCTTCGGAGTGCGGGACGAATTGCGGCTGAAAGAACGGGGAATCTGTCTTAGTGAAAAGCAGCAGCGTGTCGTGGTTGTTTGGAAATTTCTTGAAGCTTTGAGACTTCGCAGTCGTTCTTTTCCAAAGAACTTCATTCCGGTAATTGTCTTTTCCGAATATTCCGTCCAGCACTATCTTCAAATAGTGGCTCGCCGTTGGGTCGCAGTGCAAATACAAACTTCCCGTCGGCTTTAACACGCGGTGCATTTCGAGCAAACGATTCGCCATCATGGTGAGATAGGCAATCATGTCGTTCTCACCGAGAAACTTGCGCAGCGCTTCCATCATCTCGGCAACATCGCTATTGCCGCATTTCAGAATCTCGCGGAATTCATCCTGTGCATGCCCACCCCAATGCCACGTATCTTCGAAAGCCGTAATCTGCGCGTCGGATTCGTGGCCTTTCGGTGTTTTGAAAAGCAGGTTGTAATCGCGCTTGGAGTTGAACGGCGGGTCGAGATAGATGAGGTCGACCGATTCATCGCGAACATGTTCGCGGAGGATTTGAAGGTTTGATCTACGCCGCGAGCTTTGCGCTTGCCAGCCGATTCAAGCTAACGCCTTGCTCGGCCGCTTGTGTCGCCAGTGCGCGATGCACCTCTGGCGGAATGCGCACGCGAAACTCACCGCTGTAGTGTTTCTCTGCAAGCGGTGTCGGGATGGGCTCACCACTCTTGCGCATATCGGCAATGGCCTGCGCCACCACTTGGCGAATGCCCTTCAGCGCTGCCTCAGGCGTTTTTGCGAGCCATGAGAGTGATGGAAACTCAGCGCATAACCCGACGTGCTCGCGGTCTTCCGCTGACCAGGTGACGCGATAGGTGTAGTGATCAACGCTCATATCGTATTCCCTTCAGTTTCTCGATGGCCAGCAGAACTTGCTTCACTTGATAGGCTTTGGCCTTGCCTTTGTCAGATTGGATATTGATGCGTGGGTCGCCAGCCCACGGCGTCTTGAAAACTGCGTGGCTTGTGCTAGATTGGCGCGCTTTGCCAAAGTGGTGTTCACAAACCTGCTTGAGTTCGCTGAAGCGAACATTTGCGGGTTCGCGCTGCATTTGCGCCACAATCTTCAGGATATTCGCCACGGCTAATGGTACCAATAGTGGCACCACTTTGCAAGCTGCAAGCGGGCCGTAGCCTACGGCAACTGTCGTCGGTAAGCCGTCGGCGTCTCTCCGGTGTACAGCTTAAAGCACCGATTGAAGCTGGCCTTTGAACTGAAACCAGCGGCAAACGCAACGTCGAGTAAGCTTTGCTCGTTGGTGGCCGTCGCGGTTGTGAGCACGCGCTTTACCTCATCGACGCGCAAACGATTGATAAGCTCGTTGAAGTTCATCCCGAGCCCCTCGTTAATGGCTCGAGAGAGATCGCTGGTATTGGTGCCGAGCTTGCGTGACAGACTTGCAAGCCTTAACTCTTGGTCGCGCCACCACTCTTCGCTCACAAGTTGGGCGCGCCATTTTTCGGCACGTGCCTTGATGTCGACTGATTCGCGAGGGGTCGGTGGCAGCGTCACCGGCTCGCCCTGCGCAGCCAATTCGCCTACGTAGGGAATCGGCTCATTCCATACTGGGTAGCGATGGCGTGCGTGGCGGTATCCCTCAGTGCCGAGGTAATAGACGAGCAGGCCAAGCCAAACGTACATGGGGAACCGATGGAAGTAGTTCAGCTTCGCAACAAGGGCTTCAAATAGGACAAGGCCGAACCACAGCACCATCGTGATGGCAATTGCAATCAAGAAGTTGCGCACCCACTCGACGCGATTGTCTTCAGCCTGACTCACGTTCGTCTCGAGCCAGCGCTGGTATGCACGGTGGTGCGCAAGCGAGAAGTACCAGTACCACCCCATCGACATAAATGTGAGGCTGAGCTCGACACGCTCAACAATCGGCACGTGCGCGCTCGAATTCCAATCGTTCTTGAACGCGAGTGGCTGCACAAAGATCACGCAGTAATACCCAATCTGAATTGCGACGGGAACAAAATGCCACCACCAACCTCGTGGAAGCGTCGGCATCGAAAGAGAGTGTAACGCCAGGTACAGCAGAGGCCCGAAAGCGAGCGAAACGTTGTACGGCATGAAGGACAACCAAGGATAGTTGTCGTAGAAGCCTGCATAGCCGATGATATACGGCACCATCCGCATCACAAACGCGAGCATCAGCAGCGCCAAAAAGCGATTGGCGAGTGTGTTGGTGCGGGTGAACCAGAGCAGCACCGCGAACAGCACGCCGTATAGCGCGCCGATCAACAGCGTAATGCTCATGGGGCCAAAACTAATCATGGCCCTAGCTTAGCGGAAAACCACGCCTGCGCGTGAGCGGCGCGGCCCGCGCATTGTCGGCAGTTACTTCTTGGTGGGGGCGGTGCCCGCCGCCGTACCGAGCAGCTTGTTGATCTCGATGAAGTTACCGTCCGCGTCATAAACGCTGCTGAACAGAACGGGGATCGTGGTGTTGTTTGGACCGGGGTACTCGATTCGATAAGGCTCGGTATCGACCTTGATATGTGGCGTGGCCTTGATTTTTGGCCAGCGCTCTTCGAGATCTTTCGCGTTAATCACCATGATCATTCCGCCGGCGTTGGGGCGTTTGAACTCAGTCACTGGCGGCGCCATCGGTTGGTTGAGGCGCTGCATCAGACCCAGTGCGCCGATGAACAAGTCGTTGGCACGCAGCAACACAAGACGAATGGTTGGCGGCGTGACCTTGCCATCTTTTTCGGTGCCGCCACCGATCTTTTGGTCATAGACCACTTTCAACCCCAGCGCGTCGCGGTACAGCGGTAGGGACTTTTCGATGTCGCGCACGACGAGCGTAGTGCGGCGGATATCAACGGGAATCTTTTCGTTGTCCGGGACGGGCTGGGCCACAACCGAGGTTGATCCAAACAACACGAGTGCCGCCAACGCAACGATCAACTTTTTCACTGCGATTCTCCTTAACACACTCAGGGCGCAAAAACCTAGCATCCACGCGCCTTTTCAAGCATAAACGTGCCTGAAACTGCCCGCGGTTATTGCACTTTCTCCTTACCGCACTTTATCTTTTCCGCACTTTCATTTCTTGAATCCAGTTAACTGCTCCGTATGCTCATCCACGCTGGGCAGACGCCAATCCGGTTGCGCAGGCTCATTCGCAAACTTGATTGGGTTGTTCAAGTGTTTGGCGCCATCGGCATCAGTATGGATGGTGTCGCGCGCAGCGAGGTGGGGCTCAAGCGTCGCGCTGTACAGATCGCGCACTGGCGCCCAACACACATCCACGCCATCCAAGAAGGTCGTCCACTCGGCAAGCGGTTTGGTCTTGAACGTGTCGCGCAGAAACGCCTTCACTGGCTCATGCGATGGGCCGGGTGGTGTGGAGCCCGCAGCGATGAGGTCAGTACGCCCCAACGCGGCAAGCAGATTGGCGACGAACTTGTGCTCGGATCCGCCCAGCACCAAGAACCTGGCGTCGGCCGTTTCGTAAATGTTGTAAAAGCTGCCGCCACCAAAACTACGTTGCTGCTTCACCTCTGGCGCACGGCCTTCAGCGAACGGAATGCCCATGACGTTTGGCGTCCAGCTCAGTAGCGAATCTTGCATCGAGATGTCGAGGTAGTCGCCCTGCCCCGTCCCGTTTTTTGGATTATCTCGGCGTAGCAGCGCCATCAAGATGCCCGACAGCGCCATCAGCGAACCGGCCATGTCGGCAACCGGCATGTTGGGATGCGTTGGCTTGCCATCGCTGCCGAGGTTCAAGCTCACCACGCCACTGTCTGCCTGAATCGCGAGGTCGTGCGCGGGCTTGCTGCGCTTCGGCCCGGTTTGCCCAAAAGCAGAGATGCTGCAATAGACGATGCGCGGATTGCGCTTCGACACCGTCGCGTAGTCGATGCCGAGTTTCTCGACCGTGCCCGGACGAAAGCCTTCGACGACAACATCCGCCGTATCGATCAGCTTCAGCAACGCTTCGCGCTCAGCTGGGTGCTTGAGGTTGAGGCTGATGCTCTTCTTGCCGCGGTGGGTGTTGCGAAACCAAACCGTGTGTCCTGCTTGCGACGCACCGACGTGACGCACTGGCTCACCTTCGCCAGGCGGTTCTAACTTGATCACCTCCGCCCCGTGGTCGGCCATCAGCATCGTGAGATGTGGGCCGGGCAGGAACAGCGAGAGATCGATGACGCGGATGCCGGAGAGTTTCATTTTCCTTGCTCACCTGGCTGTTCTACACGGCGTACTGACCCCATAAAGACTGGAACTCCGCCCCCGTTGCTCTCGAACGTCACACCGATGCTCACCCCGGTAAATGTCTCGCCGAAGATCGTCTCAAGCTCACATGTCGCAGCCCTCGGACGGGTTGCGATTATCCTTAGAGCTTGATTCGCACGGATCTCGAGCGGTTTGGCTTTTGGGACAGCCTGTCTCGCTTTTCGCTTCTGAGTTGGTTTCTCACGCAATCCGGGTGATGGTGTTGAGTCAGACACCTCGTATAGCAAGTCGAAACCGGCGTCGAAAGTGACAAAAATGACGTCTCCGGATCCAACAACTCGCTCTAGCCAACAGCCAGTTGCTCCTGTTCTAGCGGATGCGCTGCCAGCGTGCAAAAGCAATAGTGCAACAATCAAGAATCGCTGGATCATCATCACCCAATCGCCTTCGCCGCGCGCAACTCGGCAATCTGCGCATCACCAAACCCTAGCTCGCGCAGCAATGGCTCCGTGTCTGCCCCCATCGCGTTACCGGGCTTCACGGGCAACCGCGCGCCGTCGACCTTAATTGGGTTCGCCAAACGGCGCAGCGCGGGGTTGGCAGGATGATTGAGCGTCTGGATCATGCCCACTTGCGCGACGTATGGATTATCGAGCCCTTGCGCCATGTTGTAGATCGGCGCGATCGGAATGATACCGCCAAGCTTTTGCATCCATTCATCCGGCGTGTGCTTCATAAACTCAGCATCCAGAATCGGCGTGAGCGCGTCACGATTCACGCGACGCTGCGGAATGCTGTTGAAGCGCGGATCGTCAGCGAGCGCTGAAATGCCAAGCCCCTCACAAAGCGCGCGCCAGAACTTATCGATCATGCAAAGCACGAACACATGTCCGTCTTTGGCTTTGTACATTTGCGCGGGAACAGTCGCAGGATGCGCACCGCGCGGCATGCGCTGCGTGACGTGACCATTGTTGAGGTACCACGTCGCTGGATAAGAGAGCTGGTGCAGCGCCACATCAAACAGCGATACATCCACATCGCGTCCCTTACCGATTTTCAGCGCACCGACAACGCCTGCGAGCAACGCAATCGACATCGTCATGCCGGTCATGAAATCGACAACACTAAGGCCAAAGCGCGCGGGCGGACCATCGGGCTCACCGGTAAGCATGCAAAAGCCTGCCTCGGCTTGCATCAAGTAATCGTAGCCCGGCCAATCGGCTCGGTCGTTGTCGCGACCGTATGCGGATAAGTGCGCGCAAACGATTGAAGGCTTTACCTTGCTCAGCGTCTTGTAATCAAGCCCCAACTTGGCGGGTTGATCGCCGCGTAGGTTGTTGAGCACCGCATCAGCAGAGCCGACCAACTTCTCGAAAACCGCGCGGCCGCCCGGTGCCTTGAGGTCGAGCGTGAAGCTCTTCTTGTTGGCGTTGAAGGTTTGAAAAAACTCGGAGTCATTCTGACCAAGGAAGAACGGGCCATTCGCGCGAGAAACATCACCACCCGCGTTGTGGTTTTCGATCTTAATGACTTCCGCGCCGAGATCCGCCAAATAGCTGGAACCATACGGCCCTGCGCCGTATTGCTCGACGGCGATGATGCGGATGCCGGAGAGGGGGAGATCAGTTGCAGCGCTCACTATTTGGATCGTCCTTGATTCAAGAACCCGTCATTCCCGCGTAGGCGGGAATGACAGTGTTAGTGTGGTGCCTCAGCCTCGTGTTTCACGCGAGTTAACTTGCAACCAAGAAAACCGGCCGGCGCTACTGGGCATTCCGCGCCACTAGTTGCTTCGCAATGATGATTCGCTGCATTTCGTTCGTTCCCTCGCCGATGCACATCAACATGGCATCCCGGTAGAAACGCTCGATTTCGTACTCCACGGAATAGCTCGCGCCACCAAAAATGCGCATCGCTTCGCTCGCACAAAACACGCCAGCTTCCGACGCAAAGTACTTTGCCATGCCCGCTTCCATGTCGCAGCGCTCACCGCGGTCATAAGTTTTCGCGGCGTGGTCCACCAACAACTCTGCAGCTTGCACTTGCGAGGCCATTTCGCCGAGCTTCAATTGAATGGACTGATGCTCGCAAATCGGCTTGCCAAAAGTTTTGCGCTCTTGGGCATACGCAAGCGCCAAGCGCAGCGCACCTTTGGCGATACCAGCACCACGCGCCGCAACATTAATGCGGCCGAGTTCCAGCCCACCTGCCACTTGCTGGAAGCCGCGCCCCTCGACACCACCCAGCAAACAATCTGCTGGGACTTTGTAATCTTGAAACGCTAGCTCACAGCTATCGATCGAGCGATAGCCAAGTTTTTTCATCTTATTCGAGACGATAAAGCCCGGCCCCTTCTCTGCGATAAGTAGGCTCATGCCCTTATGGCGCGGCTCAGCGGTCGGATCGGTCTTCACCAGCAACAAAATCGCGCCACCATTGCCGGAGTTGGTGATCCAAATCTTGTTGCCGTTGACCACATAGTGATCGCCGTTCTTCTTGGCCACCGTGCGAATCGCTTGCAAGTCTGTTCCTGCATCTGGCTCGGTCAGGCCGATGCCCCCGCGAAGTTCGCCCGTCGCCATGCGCGGCAAGAACTTTTCTTTCTGCTCAGGCGTACCGAAGCGCTCAATCGCCGCGGCCATGATGAGGTGCGAATTGAAAATGCCCGTCGGCGCCATCCACACCGATGAAATCTTGATGACGATCTTTGAGTACGTGCTCGCCGGTAGGCCAAGGCCACCGTACTGCGTGCCGATGGTCGCGCCAAACAACCCGAGCTCTTTCATTTCCTCGACAAGCGAGGCCGGGTATTTATCTTCGTGATCGTACTCGCGCGCGATCGGCTTAACGGACTTCTCAACCCAGGCGTCGATGGCGTCGAGCAACGCGCGCTCGTCGTCCTGCGTGAAATGATTGGTTTCGGTCATTGTGTTCATGCTGCACCCTCAATCTGAATCACAAGCATTCATGCGGTAAGGCCAGGTCAGAATGCTTGAAAGTACCTGCCGCTTTTAGATTTGCCGCGCAATCTCGCCGCACAGCCGATTCATGTGGCTTGTCAGTAGTTAACTTTGTCTTCGACTGAATGCCCCTTCTTGGCAATCAGCATCGTTCGGTTGAAAGTGCAAACCAGCTTCTTGTCTTGGTTGTATCCATCCGTGCGCACGCTGACAATCCCCGCGCCCGGGCGTGATTTCGATTCGCGCTTATCGAGCACTTCTGACTCTGCATAGAGCGTATCGCCAGCAAAGAGCGGATGCGTCATCTTGATGTCCGTCCAACCGAGGTTGGCGATGGCCTTTTGCGAAACGTCGGTCACACTCATGCCGACCATCAACGCGACCGTCAGCGGTGAACACACAATGCACTTACCGAACTCAGATGCCTTAGCGTACTCTGGATCAAAGTGCATCGGATGCGTGTTCATGGTGAGCAACGTAAACCAAACGTTATCCGTCTCGGTGATCGTGCGGCCCGGACGGTGCTCGTAAATGTCGCCGACATTGAAGTCTTCGAAGTAGCGGCCAAAGTGTTCGCGATAGCGATTCGGGCCGACCTGCTTTACGTTCTGTACCATTTTTCTTTCCTGGCTTCTTAGTAACGGTTTGACGTTGGGCTCAAGCGACGTTCGCCAGCGATGGCGAGGCATTTCGTGTGCCGAGCTTTGCCAATTCGACGATGCGTGTCGCCGCGAGCTCGATCGGGCGATCAACCAACTTGCCGTCGACCGCAATCGCACCCTCCGATGACGTGCCGGCGGCCGCAGCGATTGCGGCAATGATTTTTTCGGATTGCGCAACCTCTGCAGCGGTTGGCAAGTAGGCGCACTGGATGGCATCGACCTGCGCCGGATGGATAGCGGACTTTCCCGTGAAACCCAATTCGATGACATCCATGGTTTCGGATTCAACGACCGCCGCATCCTTGATTTCTAAGCTCGGTACGTCGATTGCGCCGACTTCTGCTTCGGCCGCCGCAGCGGCAATCATACCGCGTGCCCACGCCCAACCTGCGGCGCCGGGTTTCACGCGCGCGGCGACAGCGTAATCGAAACCGCCGAACATAAGCGCCTGCAGACAGTTCGCACCCTTGCCTGCTTTAGCGATTGAACGCGCCTCGAACACCGCACGCGGTGACTCCAACTGCGCGATTAGCGGCACGTGGTGCGCGCCGAGTATCGAGAGCGCAACCTGAATGTCGCCCGCATCTTCAACCTTCGGCAACATGATGAATGCGGGACGGAGCTGCGCCGCAACGACCGCGCGGAGGTCAGCCTTGCCAAGATCGGTCGAAATCGCGTTGATACGAAAGCCTAACTCCGAGTGCGCGGGCAACGAAACGGCGTTCCGTGCGGCAACAAAGGCGAAGGTCGCCTCACGCGCCGCCACTTTCTCTGAAAGCGGGACAGCATCCTCGAGGTCAATGCAAACCTGATCAGCGCCCGTCGCGAGCGCCTTTTCAAAGCGCTCCGGACGCGTGCCAGGCACAAACAGCAGACAGCGGCGCGGATTGTTCATTACGCCTTCACGCTCTTCGCAAAGTGCTCTGCAATCTGCGCGCGCTGAGCGAACCACACGCCGGGCTTCTGCGAGGCGTACTTCAAAAACTTTTCCAAATAACCGATACGGCCAGGGCGACCGATGATGCGCAGGTGCAAACCAAGTGACATCATCCTCGGACGCGCACCCTTGGCGCTGCCCTCTTTCGTCAGTTGATCAAGCGTGTCAACGGCGTACTCCAACCACTGCGATGGCATGTAGCCCGGCGCCAGCCACATCTTCATGTCGTTG